>NZ_JAFOIN010000032.1:0-61093 GCF_017421385.1 Ruthenibacterium sp.
CCCTGTTTCGTCCAGGCCCAATACATGCAGGGCGTTCTTGTCCTGCTCGTCCCTGTCCGCCTCCAGCGAAAAGCCCTGCTCGTCCACGAATACCTCTTTGCGCAGCCCATGGGCCAGCGCCATGCGCGCTGCGTCGTCAAACCCAAACCATTCAAAGTGCAGCGTCAATTTTATTCCTCCCTCCGCGGCGCGGCATGCGCCGCCTTTGGGGAATATTGTAGCCGACGGACGTTAAAAAAGCAACAGCACACGCAGCAGCAGCATGGTGACCACGCCCGGCGCGCCCAGCACCACGGCTACAAACGCCGTGGCGTAATTAAGCGCGATGGAAACGCCCGTGTACCCTGCCAGCAAATTCACCGCGCCCAGAGATGCGGCCCCGCACACCGCGCTGCCCAGCGCCCGCAGCAGCGGCCGCTTTGCCTTGGATGCTGCCAGCACTACGCCGATCACGCTCATCAGCGCCGCGAACACTCCGATGGTCTGTACCAGGATCATTTTCCTCACCTCGCCACAGCATATGCGGACAAGGCCCCCGGTATGACACCCGGATGCGCCCGGGGAGCAGCCGCCGCGGCAGCGCTTTTCCCGGGCGCGCAAAAGCCCCGGCGGGTACGGCTGTCTGCCGCACGCCCGCCGGGGCCCGCCGGGCCGGAAGCACCGGCTCCTTCCGCTACTGTTCCTGTGCCGGAACGAAATCCACATTGCCCTGAGAGACATCCACGCCCGCCACACGCACGCGCATGACGTCGCCCAGCCGCCATTCCCGACCGGACAGAATATCCCGCAGCGCCACGCCCTCGGTGAGCGTAAGCGCGTTTTCCGAAAGCGCCTGCGCGCGCACAAGGCCTTCTACGGTATTGGGCAGCTCCACATACAGGCCGAACTGCGTGATCGACGAGATCACGCCGTCGAATTCCTCTCCCTCGAAGCGGCGCATGTATTCGGCCTTGTAGCAGTCCTCCACATCGCGCTCCGCCGTCATGGCCAGCACCTCGCGCTCGGAGGACTGCACCGATGCTTCGGCCGCGAACTGCGCATATTTTTTCTGCACCGCGCCGTCGTCCATACCCGCGCAAACGTCGGAAAGGATACGGTGGATGGCAAGGTCCGGATAGCGCCGGATGGGCGAGGTGAAGTGGGCGTAATCTGCCAGCGCAAGGCCGAAGTGGCCCTTGGGCTGCGGCTCGTACTTTGCCTTGGCCATGCTGCGCAGCACACTTGTGTGCACCGGGCGCTCCAGATTGGTGCCCCGGGTATCGGCCAACAGCTTCGCAAGCTCCAGCGTGGTGGGCGTATCGCCCGCAAAATGGAAGTCCACACCCGCCGCCGTCAGCGTCTGCTTCAGCTTTTCGATCCGCTCTGGGTCCGGCGCTTCGTGCACACGGTACACGAACGGCAGCTTCAGCCGCCGCGCCAGCGCCGCCGCCGAGGAATTGGCCAGCAGCATAAATTCCTCGATCATCTGCTCCGCCTCGCCGCGTTCGCGCTTCACCACGTCCACACAGCGGCCCGCCTCGTCCAGCACCAGCTTTGCCTCGCCGCTCTCAATATCCATCGCGCCCCGGGCTGCGCGCAGCTTGGCCAGCTTGTGGTACAGCTCGCGCATCAGCGGCAGCTCCTGCGCCACGGCGGCGTAACGCTGGCGCAGCGCGTTGTCCGCCGTGCCGTCAAAAATGGCGTTCACCTCTTTGTACACACCTTTCACGCGGGAACGGATGACGGATTTCACGAACGCGTAATCCACTACACGGCCCGCGGCGTCCAGCTCCATCATACAGGAGAATGCCAGCCGGTCCGCGCCCTCGTTCAGGCTGCAGATGCCGTTGGAGAGCTGGCGCGGCAGCATGGGAATGACGCTGTCCGCATAATATACCGATGTGCCCCGCGCAAACGCCTCGGCGTCCAGCGCGCTGCCGGGGCGCACATAATGGCTCACGTCCGCGATGTGTACGCCCAGCCGGTATCCCGTATCGGTCTTTTCCAGGGAAATGGCGTCGTCGATGTCTTTCGTCTCGGCGGAATCTATGGTGAAGACAGGCATGCCGCGGTAATCCCTGCGGCCCGCCGCCTCTTTTTCCGCCACGGCCGCGCCTTCGTACTTTTTCGCTTCAGCCTTTGCCTTGAGCGGGAAATGGCGCGAGAGCCCCGCGCCATACAGCAGTGCCTTTGCGCACTGCTTGGCCTCCCCGGCGCTGCCGAAGCGCATGGCTACGCCCGCCCGGTGGTCCTCGTGGGAATCGCCGCGCTCCAGAATCTCCACCGCAGCCTTTTCACCGTCGCGCGCGCCGCCGTCGGCGCTCTTTTTGATATAGATGGGGCAGTGCGGACACGCGTCCGGCACCAGCGCCAGCCTGCCCTCAATGGTCTCCACCGTTCCGGTAAAGCGGTTGTTTTCCTTCACCACGGCCAGCACCTCGCCCTCGGACGAGCCCTCTACGCGCGGATGCTCGAACAGCGACACCAGCAGCGTGTCGCCGGGCATGGCTCCCATCAGGTATTTGCCCGGAATGAAGATATCCTGCCCGTCGGGCTGCACAGGCCGCGCGAAGCCAAACTTGCCCGCCAGCTTCACCAGCGTACACTCCACGGCGTTCCCTGTTTTCGGGTCCGGCACGGCGTACACGCCCTTGCGGCACACCACCTTGTTCCGCTCCACCAGCTCGTCCACGGCGCGGGCCACTTTTTTGTCGTTGCCCAGCTTCGCCTTCAGCTCTTTCAGGCGGCGCGGCTTCTTTTGCAGCTCTTTCAGTATTTTTGCTTTGATTCCCATAATATGCTCCTTACTCCACACACATAACAATACTTTTCCCCGGTCTTCGGAGATATATAGCAAAAAAGCCCGCCAAAAGCTGGCGGGCTTTTTTCTGGCTTATTTCAGATAGATGCTGATGACGCCCACCAGGATAGCGAGCACAAAGAACACGATGGCCGCATACTTGGTGTATTTGGCAAGCATGGCATTGGAGGAACGCGAGCGCCCTTCGTTGCCCATCATCTCACCGCCGGCGATCGCACCGGACAGGCCGTTGCCCTTGGATTCCTGGAACAGAACCATCACGATGATGGCAATGCTGCACAAAATCAGCAAAACACCGCTGATAATCTCTAAAACACCCATTTTGAAACCTCCAGTTCATTCGCGTAAATAACTATACCATAGCCCGCGGCAAAAAGCAAGCATATTTCTCGCGCGGCGCGCGGGTTTGCGAGGCCTTTCGTGTTTTATCCCATCTTTTGGCGCGCCCGGCGCCCGGCCGCGGGGCAAATTTGCAAAAAAGAGCGGCTTTTCCCCGCGTTTTGTGGTATGCTATTAACAGCCGCCGGTGCGCCTGTATGGGCGCACCGGCCATGCGCGCGGCGCACCCCCGGGGCGTCCCGCCGCTTTCTAAAAAACGAGCAAGGAGAGATCATATGATTCACCGCCGTAAAGCCGGCCGCGCGGCCGCCGCCGTGCTGGCCGCCTGCCTGCTGTTTTCCGCCTGCGGGCCGAACCTGTTCCAGACGCAGGCCGAGGAACGCCCGCCCGTTGTGCATGCCGATGTGGATTTCAGTACGCTGGAGTACGCACGTCCCGATCTGGACGCGCTGAACGCGAAGATCGACACAGCGCTGGAGCAGGTCTCCGCCGGAGACAAGGAAGAAGAAACATTGGCCCTCTACGACGACATTCTGGCGGATATCAGCGAGCTGGACACCATGAGCGCCATCGCCGGCATCCGCTACAATATCGACCTTACGGACGAATATTACGAAGCCGAGGAGCTGGCTCTGGACGAAGCATACACCCGTCTGGACAACCGCATGAACGAACTGACGGGCGCGATCCTGGAATCCGGCTACGGCAAGGCCGCCCGTGCGCGCTGGGGTGACGGCTTTGTGGAGCGTTACGAGGTGAACAGCAAGCTCAATTCTCCTGAGATAGAAGAGCTGAGCATACAGGAACAGGCCCTTGTGAGCGAGTATCAGAAGCTGTCCGCCACCGAATATACGGCCGAGCGCGACGGAGAAGCCGTGACGCTGAACGATCTGGATCTGACGCAGGAATCCGATATCGCGCTGTACTATGCGATCTATGAAAAGCGCAACGCAGAGCTGGGACAGATCTACCGTGAACTGGTGCAGCTGCGCGTGGAGATCGCCAAAAAGCTGGGTTATGACAGCTACACCGATTACGCCTATGACCTCCTGGGCCGCGATTTCACCAAAGAGGATGCGGCCGCGTTCAGCGAAAAGGTCAAGGAGTACCTGGCCCCCATCAGCGACGCGATCTACAACCGCTATTACAGCGATATTGCCGCGGCACAGGCCCGCACGGACGTTACCTTTGACGACGGCATCCCTGTGCTGGAACAGGCGCTGAAGAACGGTGGATATCCCGCCGCCATGAGCGACGCGCTGACCTACATGCTGGAACACAACCTGTACAGCTTCGGCGGCGGCGCAAACAAAATGGCTGCGGGCTACACCACGCTGCTGAACCGTTACGCCGCGCCGTATATGTTTGTGAATACCGATTATTATACCGACCCGGGTACACTGTTCCACGAGTTCGGCCACTATTACAACTTCTACCTCATGGGAGAGACGCTCTGGAACGACGGCAACAATCTGGATCTGGCGGAGATCCACTCCCAGGGTCTGGAAGTGCTGATGTTCGACACCTACGAGGATATGTACGGCGAGGACGCCTCCTATATCGAGTACGCACAACTGATGAACCTGGTGGATTCCGTACTTCAGGGCTGTGCCGAGGACGAATTCCAGCAGGCCGTGTTTGAGGACCCGGACATGCCGCTGGACGAGATGAACCTTCTGCATGCCCAGATCTATCAGGACTACATGGGTTATCCTCTGGTTTACGAGTGGGTGGATATCCACCATCATTTCGAAACGCCGTTCTACTATGTCAGCTATGCCACCTCCGCCGTGTCCGCGCTGGAACTCTGGGCGGACGCGCTGGAAAACCGGGACAAAGCCATGCAGATCTATGATAAGCTGACGCAATATACCATCAACGTGGAATACCTGGAAACACTTAAGAAAGTGGGGCTGAGCGACCCGTTCTCCTCCGATTGCGTGCAGCGCGTGGCGCAGGCGCTGAATGACGAGATGCAGCTTTCCGGCAAGCCGGGCTCCAAGGCCGCATGACCTTTATTCCGCCACCATTCCTTCGTATCAAAAAAGCCGCCGCGGCTCCCGCTGAAACGGGGAGCCGCGGCGGCTTTTTTGATTCCGTTTTCCGGGCCCTTACAGCAGCTGCATCTGCTCGGCGGTGTCCTCGCCGCGCAGGATAGCACCTGCCGCGGGCAGCGTACGCACGCGGTAGCGGTGCGGGTCCGTCAATTCCAGATTGGCTGCGCGGCGCACATGGATGATGGACTGGTTCTTTTTAAGCGTAACAACGTTCACACCTGCGGTATTCTTTGTCTGCTTCGCGGGCACCTGGGCCGAATTCACCAGCAGCATGCGGCCTGCGCTGGTGTAAATGGCAAGCTCGCATTCCTCGTGCAGGTGTGCCGCGTACACCAGCGGCGATTTGTCGCTGAAGGCATTGAGCAGCTTGCGCCGGTTCTGCTTGGTGGCGTAGCTTTCCATGGGCACCTTTGCCGCTTTGCCGTTGGCAAACAGGAAGAACATATGGCCTTTGTAATCCGTTGTAAGGGCCATATACACGGGCGTTTCGCCCTCCTCCATGCCCAGCCGCGCGGCGATATAGTCGCCCATCACGCTGGCCTTGCCGTCGTCAAAATCGCCCACGCGGCACTTGTACACCTGGCATTTGCTGGTGAAGAACAACAGCTCGGCGTTGTTCTTCGTTTCCATCTGGACGGTGATCTCATCGCCCTCCTTGAGCTTTTGCTCACCGGACATCCGCAGGGACTGCGGCGTGATCTTTTTAAAATATCCTTCGCGGGTATAGAACACGGTAACGGGATAATCCGGCATGCCTTCGTCCTCGTCCTCATCCTCGGGCAGCTCCGCCTCGTACAGGATCTCGCTGCGGCGCGGCTCGCCGTATTGCTTGGCGACCGCCGCCAGTTCGTCGATGATGACCCTTTTGATTTTTGCCGGGCTGTTCAGGATATCCTTCAGCCGGGCGATGTCCGCTTCCAGGTCCGTCGTTTCCTGTGTACGCCTGAGGATGTATTCGCGGTTCAGGTGGCGCAGCTTGATCTCAGCCACATACTCTGCCTGCACCTTGTCGATGCCGAAGCCGATCATCAGGTTGGGCACCACCTCGGCTTCCTCTTCGGTCTCGCGCACAATGCGCACAGCCTTGTCGATATCCAGCAGAATGGCCTCCAGGCCCTTGAGCAGATGCAGGCGCTTTTCCTTGCCCTGCAGATCGTAATACGTACGGCGGCGCACGCACTCGGTGCGGAATGCGGCCCACTCGCCCAATATCTCGCGCACGCCCATCACACGCGGCATGCCCGAGATGAGGATATTGAAATTGCATGGGAAACTGTCCTCCAGCGGCGTCATGCGGAACAGCTTCTGCATCACCTTGTCCGCGTCCTGCCCGCGCTTGAGGTCAATGGTCAGCTTGAGGCCGTTGAGATCCGTCTCGTCGCGCATGTCGCTGATCTCTTTTACGCGGCCGGATTTTACGAGCTCGGCGATCTTGTCCATAATGGCCTCGATCGTGGTCGTGGGCGGGATCTGGGTCACCTCGATCATATTGCCGTCTTTCTGGTACTCATATCGGGCGCGCACGCGCACGCCGCCCCGGCCCGTCTCATAGATCCTGCCGATATCCTCCTCATTGTACAGGATATAGCCGCCGCCCACGAAATCCGGTGCGGGCAGGGTGGAGCGGATGTCATGATCCGGGTTCTTAAGCAGGGCAATGGTGGTCTCGCACAGCTCCGCCAGGTTGAATGAGCAGATGCTGGACGCCATACCCACGGCGATGCCCAGTGTGTTGTTGGCCAGGATCGTCGGGAACGTGACGGGCAGCAGCGTGGGCTCCTGCGTGGTGGCGTCGTAGTTGTCCACAAAATCGACGGTATCCTTGTCGATGTCGCGGAACAGCTCGTTGCACACCTCCTCCAGCTTCGCCTCGGTATAACGCGAGGCGGCGTATGCCATATCCCGGCTGTACGCTTTGCCGAAGTTGCCCTTGCCGGAAACGAAGGGCACCAGCAGGCTTTCGTTTCCCCGTGCCAGGCGCACCATGGTATCGTAAATAGCCTGGTCACCGTGGGGGTTCAGGTGCATGGTGCTGCCCACGATGTTGGCGGACTTTGTGCGGTTACCCTTCAAAAGGCCCATGTCATACATCGTGTACAGCACCTTGCGGTGGGCCGGCTTAAAGCCGTCGATCTCCGGCAGCGCGCGGGAGACGATGACGCTCATGGCGTAGGGCATATAGTTGGTTTCCAGCGTCTGGGTGATGGGTTCTTCCAGTACGCTGCCCGCGTCCAGTATCTCTACGCTGTCGCCCAACTGCGGGCGCGCGGCTGTTTTTTTCGGCTGTTTTTTCTTTGCCATCTGTTTTCCTCACATCTCAAGAATTGTGCGGCCGCCGAACGGGTCCAACGTATGGCCCTTGGGGCAGGCCGCGGACGCGGCTTGTTCAGCGTCCGTCCGGGAAGGACGCATCCGTCAGGACACGTCCAGCTCATCCAGATATTCGTAGCCATGGTTGGCGATATGCTCCTTGCGGCCCGCCAGGTTGTCGCCCAACAGCAGGTCAAACACTTCTCCCGTGCGCTTTGCATCCTCCGGCGTTACCTTGATGAGGCGGCGCGTCTCGGGGTTCATCGTCGTCAGCCACATCATCTCTGCGTCGTTTTCGCCAAGGCCCTTGGAACGCTGGATGGTATACTTTGCACCGCCGATGCGTTTCAAAAATTCAGCCTTTTCCGGTTCGGTATAAGCAAAGTACGTCTTGCCCTTGCTCTCGATCTCATACAGGGGCGATTCCGCGATATACACATAGCCTTCCTCGATGAGTGAAGGAACAAGACGGTAGATCATCGTCAGGATCAGCGTGCGGATCTGGTAGCCGTCCACATCGGCGTCGGTACAGATGATGACCTTGCTCCAGCGCAGGTTGGCGATGTCAAAGCTGGAGAGATCCTTTTTGCCCTTGCCGCCCAGTTCCACACCGCAGCCCAGCACCTTGATGAGGTCCGTGATGATATCGCTTTTGAAAATCCGGTCGTAATCCGCCTTCAGGCAGTTGAGGATCTTTCCGCGCACGGGCATGATGGCCTGGAATTCCGAATCCCGGCTGGTTTTGACGGCGCCCATGGCCGAATCGCCCTCCACAATATATATCTCACGGCGGGCAAGGTCCTTGGAGCGGCAGTCCACAAATTTCTGCACGCGGTTGGCGATGTCTATCTGGGCGGAGAGCGTCTTTTTCGCGCCCTGGCGCACCTTGTCCGCATGCTCGCGGCTCTGCTTGTTCACCAGCACCTGCTGGGCCAGCTTCATCGCCTCGTCAGGCTTTTCGATGAAGTACACTTCCAGGTTGTGCTTGAGGAACTCCGTCATGGCCTGCTGAATGAACTTGTTGGTGATGGCTTTTTTCGTCTGGTTCTCGTAGCTCGTCTGCGTGGAGAACGAACTGGAGACGAAAATCAGGCAGTCCTGCACGTCGGTGAAGGTGATCTTGCTCTCGCCTTTTTTGTACAGGTTTTTCGCCTTTAAAAATGCGTCGATCTGGTTGACGAAAGCCAGCTTCACGGCGCGGTCCGGGCTGCCGCCGTGCTCCAGCCAGCTGGAGTTGTGATAATATTCCAAAAGCTGATTTTTATTGGAAAAACAGAACGCGGCACTCATTTTGACCTTATAGTCCAGCCTGTCCTCCCTGTCGCGCCCTTCGGCGGTGGACTGGCAGAACACCACGGGGGTCAGGCTTTGAAGGTCGGCCACTTCCTCCACATAGTCCTTGATGCCGTTTTCGTAGCAGTATTCCGTTACTTCCTTTTTATCGCCGCTCTCGTCGGTGAACACAAAGGTGACGCCCGCGTTGACAACGGCCTGGCGCTTGATGACGTCCTTATAATATTCACTGGGCACGTTGATATCGGTGAACACTTCGGCATCCGGCTTCCAACGGATGGCGGAGCCCGTTTTTTTGCGGGTGGCAGGCTCTTTTTTCAGCCCTCCCGTGTTTTCCCCTTTGCGGAAATCCAGGTGATAATGGAAACCGTCCCGGTAAATATCCGCCGTCATCCATTCGGACGCATACTGCGTGGCGCACAGGCCCAGACCGTTCAGGCCCAGGGAATATTCGTAATTGTCCGCGCCGGCGGAGTATTTGCCGCCCGCGTACATCTCGCAGAACAGCAGCTCCCAGTTGTAGCGCTGCTCGTTTTTATTGTAATCCACGGGCATGCCGCGGCCGAAGTCCTCCACCTCTACCGAGCCGTCCTTAAACTTGGTGATGAGGATGCGGTTGCCGTAGCCCTCACGCGCCTCATCGATGGCGTTGGACAATATCTCGAAAATGGAATGGGCGCAGCCCTCCACGCCGTCGGAGCCAAAAATAACGCCGGGACGCTTGCGCACCCGGTCGGCGCCCTTCAGGGATGTGATGCTTTCATTGGTATAGGCGGCAGGTTTTCTTGCCATTCGGTTTGTGCCTCCTTGGAGCTTCATATTTGTGATCGCTTTGCCGTACAGAGCTATAAAACAGCCCTATAGCCATATGCTGTAACCGCGCACAGGGCGGCCCGTCTGGGCCGCCCGGCGCAACGCTGCTTTTGTTTTGGGCGTTCCCGCATCACAGCAGATACTGCGACACCAGCACCGCCCCCATCGTGAACACCGCGGCCGCGGCCATGGTGACAAAGGGCATATACCGCAGGATAAAATCCGCCGTGGAATCCTTCATGATGGAAACGCAGGCCTGCGGTGCGCCGCCCATGGCCGGAACGGCGGGCCGTTCCATTTCCTGCTCCGGTACGCCGCGCAGCGCGCGCGGCATCCAGGGCTTTTGCACAGCATACTGCACGCCGCCGCCCCGCTGCCCGCCGGAGCCGCCGGCGGGCGCTTCGTCCTGCACGGGCAAAAACTGCATATCCGCACCAAACTGGGGGCGTGCCGGCGCCGCGCCGCTCTGCGCATCGCGCACAGCCGCCTGCATCAGCACCTTTTCCACGCCGCACTCGCTGCAATAACGGATGCCGCGGCCCGCGTTGTAATTGAACGCGCCGCAGGTGCAGCGCCAGCCGTCGGCAGCCTCCTCGGGGTAATAATCCGCATCCTGCGTGCCCAAGGCGCGGCACACGGCCGCGCGTTCGCGCTGGGGCAGGGGCCGCAGCGCAGGCAGCGCCACAGCCGGGCAGCGGCGCAGGTCATGAGGCGCTCCGTCGTCGTAGGTGACGGAGCCCAGGCGTACCTCCACGCTGCCCAAAGGCTCGTCGCTGACAAACACCGCATCGTCGAAGCCGAAGCACTCGCCTTCCCCGGCATACACATTATCATAGGTAAAGGAGTCCTCCACCACCACTTCGCCGTATTTGTTCTTGCAGCGGAAATACGCTGTGAACGAGACCAGCGGGCGGGAGAACAGGTTTTTGAACGTAAGCGTCACGACCGTGGCGCCCGTGCCTTCCATGCGGAACAGCTCCACCATAACAAAATGCACCGGGCTGCCTTTACAATAATAGCTCGCGCGGGACTGCGCAAGCGGCGTAAATTTCTGACTCATTGGAGCAACACCACCCTTAACGGTTTATTTTATCATATTTTTCCGCAACCGGCAAGCCGAGCCCTGCGGCCACGCGGCACAAAAAGTCCTGTGCATTGGCCACGATGGGCACGCTGGAAAGGCTGCCCCTGTCCCGCAGTTTGTTGGTGACGAACTCGGAGACATCCACACAGTACAGGTATACCGGCCGTACCCGGCCGCCGCGCACACAGTAGGAAGGCGTCATATTGCCCGTGGCAATGGTATGCAGCTGGGTGGCCACACAGATGACGGTGGTGGCCTGCTGCACCAGCTCCCGCATGGCGTTCTGCGCCGCGTACACGTCGCCGTATACGCCGGGCAGCGGGCCGTCGTCGCGGATGGAACCGGCCAGCACATAGGGCACGCCGTGCGCCACGCAGGCATGCATAATGCCGTCCCGGATGCCGTTCTGTTCGATGAACGCCGGAATGGAGCCTGCAGCCCGCGCGGCGTTGATGACGTCGATGTGGTGGTAATGGCCGTTGGGGCGGCTCTCCTGCGTGTAGATATCCTGCCCCAGCGCCGTGTGCAGCAGCGAACCCTCCAGGTCGTGCGTGGCAAGAGCGTTGCCCGCCAGCAGGCCGTGGGCATAGCCGTTTTCGATGAGTGCCTGCATGGCCGCCTTGGCCGACGCGTCGAAGCTGCATGCCGGACCGAGCACCCATACCACATTGCCGTGCTCTTTTTCATGGCGCAGCAGCCCGGCCAGTGCGTCATAATCCCGCGTGAAAGCCGTTTCCCGGCTGCGCCCGGTGCGGAACGCGAACGCTTCAGCGCTTTTGCCGCCCGCGGAAAAGCCCTCCGTATGCATCAGAATGCCCTCGCTGCCATCGTCCGTGCGGCCCAGCACCACGCTGTCGCCCTGCACAAGATTGCGGAACTCCACAATGCGCAGTTCCCCGTCCGGGGCCAGAACAGGCACGCAGTCCATACGGCTTTTTTCAGCAAGACGCCACACGCCGTCCACTTTATAATATTCCGGATACATGCCTGTGGCATGATAGCCCGCAGGCGCGGCGCCGTCCGCAGGGGCCGGTGCCGTGCGCACGCTGGGCGCATTTTGTAAAAGCGGCGCGGAAAAATCCGGCGCGCAGTATTCGGGCAATGTAAACATATCATTCCCGCCTTTCCTCTGTTTTACAAGTATTCCGCAGGCGCCGGCCGCACGGCAGTGCGCGTTCGTTTTCGGAAAGCCGCGGCGCCGCTCCTGCAAACACAATGTTTACGAGTGCATTATAACATGCTATACTGACAGCAACAACCCATACCACTATAAACCACAGGAGGGCCAAGGCATGCAGATTGAAGAGCTGGTATCCGCCCAGAGGGCTTTTTTCAATACAGGCGCGACAAAAGACGCCGCTTTCCGCCGCCGCGCGCTGGCCGCGCTGAGGCAGGCGGTAACGGCCCGGGAGGCCGATATCTGCGCCGCCCTGAAGGAGGACCTGCACAAATCTCCCTTTGAGAGCTATATGTGCGAGACAGGCCTTGTACTGAGCGAGCTGACCTATATGGAAAAGCATCTGAACCGCCTGATGCGTGCCAGGCGCGCCAAAACCCCGCTGGCGCAGTTCCCCGCCCGCAGCTTCGTCGTGCCCGAGCCGCTGGGCGTGGCGCTGGTGATGAGCCCGTGGAATTATCCGTTCATGCTCTCGCTGGACCCGTTGGTCGGCGCGATCGCGGCGGGCAACTGCGCGGTGCTCAAGCCCAGCGCGTACGCGCCGGCCACCAGCCGCGTTTTGAAGGAGCTTGTGGAAAGCTGCTTCGCGCCGGACCATATCGCCGTCGTGGAGGGCGGACGCGCGGAAAACGAAGCCCTGCTGGAACAGAAATTCGACTATATCTTTTTCACGGGCAGTGTGGCCGTTGGCAGGCTGGTGATGGAAAAGGCCGCGCGCTGGCTCACGCCCGTGACGCTGGAGCTGGGCGGCAAAAGCCCGTGCATCATTGACCAAACCGCAGACCTCCCCCTGGCGGCAAAGCGCCTCGCCTTCGGCAAATACCTGAACGCCGGGCAGACCTGCGTCGCGCCGGATTATGTGCTCGTGCACAGGGACGTTCATGACGGGCTGCTGGCGCTTCTGGCCGGGGAGATTGCCGCCTTTTACGGCAGCGACCCGCTGGCCTGCCCGGATTACGGACGTATCGTGAACGAAAAGCATTTCCACCGCCTGATGGGCCTGATGGACAGCGGACGCGTGGTATGCGGCGGCACGGGCAGCGCCGAAACGCTGCAGATCGCGCCCACGGTGCTGGCGGATGTTTCACCCGACAGCCCGGTGATGAGCGAGGAAATTTTCGGGCCCGTCCTTCCCGTGCTGGCCTATGAAAGCCTGGATGAGGCCGTGGCGTTCGTGAACGCGCGGCCGAAGCCCCTGGCACTGTACCTGTTTACCACCGACAAAGCCGCAGAGCGCCGCGTGCTGCGGGACTGCAGCTTCGGCGGCGGATGCATCAACGACACCATCATCCACCTTGCCACCAGCGACATGGGCTTTGGCGGCGTGGGTGAAAGCGGCATGGGCAGTTACCACGGCAAGCTCAGCTTCGATACGTTCACACATTACAAAAGCATTGTCAAAAAATCAAACCGGCTCGATCTTCCCGTGCGTTACCAGCCCTATACAAAGGAAAAGGAGCGCATGCTGCGGCGTGTTTTAAAATAAGAAACGCCCTTTACAACCGCCGCCCGGCGCGGTATAATGTCCAAGAAATTGCCGCTGCACGGCAAGCATGTCTGCCCGGTGAATGCGAGGGGCAGGCCGGGAAGCATGGCGTGTCACCGCGCGGCCTGCAGCAAGCCGCGCGCGGCTGCCGTGCCCGCGAGGGATTCTTGGAGGGAATGTATATGCGCCATTTGATCGACCCGCTGGACTTTACCGTGGAAGAGCTGGACAGGCTTCTGCGGCTGGGCGAAGATATCCGCCGCGAGCCGGGAGCCTACTCGGAAAGCTGCAAAGGCAAAAAGCTTGCCACTCTGTTTTACGAGCCAAGTACCCGCACCCGTCTTTCGTTTGAAGCCGCGATGCTCAATCTGGGCGGCAGCGTGCTGGGCTTCCCCAGTGCCAACGTATCCAGCGTTTCCAAGGGCGAAAGCGTGGCCGATACCATTCGTATCGTCTCCTGCTACGCGGACATTGCCGCCATGCGCCATCCCCTGGAGGGCGCGCCCATGCGCGCGGCACGCTTTTCGCGCATCCCCGTCATCAACGCGGGCGACGGCGGCCACCAGCATCCCACCCAGACACTGACGGACCTGCTCACCATCCTGACGTGCCGGGGCCGCCTGTCCCACCTGAAGATTGGCTTCTGCGGCGATTTGAAATACGGGCGCACCGTGCACTCGCTGGTGAATGCGCTGGCCCGTTACGAGGGCAATGAATTCATGTTCATCAGTCCTGAGGAGCTGCGCGTGCCCGGCCACCTTATCGAAAACGTTGTCAAGCCCGCACACATCCCCTATGCCGAGGTGACGGGACTGGAGGAAGCCATGGCGGACTTGGACATCCTGTATATGACGCGCATCCAAAAGGAGCGTTTTACCGACGCCGGCGAATATGAACGCCTGAAAGGCAGTTATGTGCTGGATATGCCCAAAATGGCGCTGGGCAAAGCGGACATGGCGGTGTTGCACCCGCTGCCCCGCGTAAATGAGATCGCGCTGGCGGTTGACGACGACCCTCGCGCCGCCTATTTTGAGCAGGCGCAGAACGGCGTGTATGTGCGTATGGCACTGATCCTGACGCTGCTGGGCCTGGCGCCCTCCGGCCCGCTGGCCGAGCAGGCTCTTTCCGCACAGCGCGCCGCCGAGGCAACGGGTGCGCCGTGCCGGAACCCCCGCTGTATCACGGTTGCCGAAGAAGAGCTTGTGCCCCTGTACGTCCCCGACGCTCACGGTGTGCCGCGCTGTGTGTACTGCGAGCACAAAATGCCGTGATCTCTCCCCTGCGCGCTGCGGCGTAGGACGCAAGGCCGTCCTCTCTGCGGCGCGTTTTGTTCAGCTCCCCTCTTTTGTTTTTGCGCAGTATCTGCTACAATAAAGCCAATTTCCAAATTTTTTGAAAAGGGGTCTTTTCCATGACGCGTGAAGAAGCGCTTGCACTTTTAAAAAAATACAACAAAGAATCGTTCCATTTGCAGCATGCTTTCACGGTGGAGGGCGTCATGCGCTGGTATGCGAACGAGCTGGGGCACGGCGGCGAAGCGGATTTCTGGGCGCTGGTCGGCCTGCTGCACGACGTGGATTTTGAGCAGTGGCCGGAACAGCACTGCAAAAAAGCGCCCGAGCTGTTGGCTGAGATTGGCGCGGACGATGCGTTCGTACACGCGGTTTGCAGCCACGGTTACGGCCTGTGCAGCGATGTGGAGCCCGTGCTGGAAATGGAAAAAGTGTTATTTGCCGCGGACGAGCTGACGGGCCTTGTCGGCGCGGCCGCGCTGATGCGCCCCTCGAAGAGCGTGCAGGATATGGAGCTTTCCAGCCTGAAGAAAAAATTCAAAGACAAAAAATTCGCCGCGGGCTGCTCCCGCGACGTCATCCGCCAGGGCGCGGAACGCCTTGGCTGGGAGCTGGACAGGCTTCTGGACAGCACGCTGCAGGCCATGCGGGCCTGCGAGGATGATATTGCGGCACAGATGGCCTCTCTGTAAGCCTTTCCTGCGGGACATCCGTTCCCGGCCCACCAATCAGATGAAATCAAGCAAGGCGCCCCGGGCATTTTCCCGCCGGGGCGCCTGCTTATTTTCCGCCGGCTCCGTCAGCCCGCGCGTCTGCCGTCCAGCGTCTGCTGAACGATGCTGTCCATGATGTCCCGCGTCAATGTGCTTTCCACGTAACCAAACACATTGCCCTCCCGGTCGATCATAAACGTTGTGGGAAAGGCCCGCACACCGTATGCCGCGAACACCTCGCCCGTGGTATCCATCGCCACGGGATAGGTATAGCCGTTTTCCTCCAGAAACCGCTTCACCTCGTCTTCGCTTACATCCTGATTATACGGATATTGATCGGACTTTGGGTTCGCCACGGCCAGAACGACCACGTCTTCCTCGTTCAGCCCCAGATCCTCATACATCGCCTGGATGTCCGGCATCTCCCGCTGGCAGGGGCCGCACCAGGTCGCCCAGAAGTTCAGGAATACGACCTGGCCCTGATAATCCGAAAGCGTGTGCGTCTTGCCGAACTGGTCCGTCAGCGTGAAATCCGGTGCGGGGATCTCCGGCTGCTCCGAGCTGGCTGCAGAGCCGGAAGACGCCGACGCATTATCCGGCCCGGACGATGCATCGCCTCCCTGTCCCGCCGCGCTGTCTGACGGCACGAAAGACGAAGGGACGGCGGAAGACGCCGACGTCCCAGCGCCTCCCAAGCCGGAGAGATAGCTGGTAAAGCCGTTCATCCAGCCTGTCAGCATCATTACGCCCATCAGGATCATCAGCACACCGCCCGCCTTGACGGTATAACGCACCGCTTTCTGGTGTTTTTTGAAAAAATCCAGCAGCGAGCCCGTGAAAAGCCCTACCGCCAGGAACGGCAGCACGAACCCCAGCGTATATACGCCGATGAGCAAAAAGCCCTGTGCGGAAGAGCCAGCCGACGTTGCCATGATGAGCACGCTGCCCAGCGCCGGGCCGACGCACGGCGTCCACGCAAAACTGAACGTGAAGCCGAAAAGAAACGCCACCGCGGGATTCATTGAGAGACGGTCAAGACGGATGGGCAGGCGATGTTCGGTGCTGAGCGCGCGGGAACGGAACACGCCCAGCTGGTACAGGCCGAACAGAATGATCAGCACGCCGCCGATGCGCGCAAACAGCGCGCGGTTATCGGAGAAAAAGCGGCCCAACGCCGTAAACCCCAGCCCCAGCGCAAAAAAGGTAAAGCTGACGCCCAGCACAAAAAACACCGTATTGCGCATTACACGGCCGCGTTTGTAGCGCACTGTGCCGTCGGCGTCCACACTTTTCGCGCCGCCCGCCAGATACCCGATGTACAGTGGTACCAGAGGCAGCACGCACGGGGAAAAGAAGCTGAGGATGCCCTGCAAAAATACCGCTGCGGCGGAAACGCCTGTTTCAAGAGTAAAACCCATAGAAGTCTCCTTTTTGTTATATTTAAAAAATTCCGCAATAAAAAGGTTCATCTTGATGGCCGCAGGCCGGGGACGGCCCGCATGGCCTAAAAAATAGCCTCCGGCCATTTTTTATTGTTTTTCAATAAAATCCTTTCCCGGCAGCCCTCTAAAAAAGACACCGGAATGAAAACCGCCTGCGGGAGCCTTTTACTTCGCCCCGCCGTGCGCCGCGGCAGCTTTTTCTTTTTTTGCCCGGCCGCACGGCCCGGCCAGCGGCTTGCCGTCGAACAGCCGCGCCTCCAGCGCGGCTACCGTGACGCTTTGCAGACGTTCCTTGCACAGCGCGTCCAGGCCTGTGTACACTTCGTCCATCAATGCGCCCATGCCGCTTGCCACAAGACAGGGCTTATCCACGTCGCCGCTGCGCCACGATGCCGAAACGAACGCAGCACCTACCGCCTGCGCAATGTCGCACAGGGTCACGGTATCCGCCGAGCCCGCAAAGCGGTAACCCCCCACAGCGCCCTCGTGCGTTTCCACCAGCCCCGCCCGCTTGAGCTGGGCCATCACCTTGCGCACCCGGGCCGGGTTTGTACAAATATTCTCCGCCAGCACCTCGCTGGATACCATATCCCCCTTGTGATGCAGAAATACCATCGCGTGTACCGCGATGCCGAATTCGCTTGTCATCTTTCCGCTCCTTTTTAATTCCGCTATAAGTGCTCCGCACGGCCATTGCCGCCGGACAACTGTAACTTTTGTTATCTCAGTTTAATTGTTATACTATCAGTTACAGTTTGATTTGTCAACTCCTTTCGGCGCACAGCCTTTCCCCTCGCGGCAGTTTTATAGAAAAGGAAAAGCCCGGATGTCCCACCTGCAAAGGCGGGTATCCGGGCTTTTTCTCATCCCTGGTTTTTGTAGTTGTTTCCCCACACTTCCATCGCGTCCATGATAGGCCGCATGGATTCTCCCAACGCACTCAAGGCATACTCCACGCGGGGCGGAACTTCGGGATAAACCGTTCGGGTAATGATGCCGTCCTCTTCCATAGAGCGAAGGCTGTCGGTGAGCACTTTCTGGCTGATGCCCTCCAAATTTTTCCGCAGTTCATTGAAACGCCACGGCCGCTGCAGCAGATTCCGCATGATCAGCAGCTTCCATTTGCTGCCGATCAGCTGCACGGTGGTCGCGACCGGACAGGCCGGCATTTCTTCCTTTGTCAACATCAGGGAGTGCTCCTTTCCAATGCTTTAAATATGAATATTGCATTCAAATTATAATACAAAGGTGCTTTCACCGCAAGCGAAGGTCACCAAAAGGTAACTATGTAATAAAAAAGTGCGTACTTTTTTTCTTTGCCGCCGGCTTTTACAATACAGTCAGAGGGACAAACAACATCCCTCAAATAAAAAAGACGGAGGTAACGATCATGGCACTATCCAATCTGTTTGGCTGGGCACAAAAAAATGGGGAGGCTGCCGCCTCGGCCTGCGGTTCAGCCTGCGGCGCCGGGGACAAGCCCGAAGAAAAGCCCGCGGCCTGCGGTTCGGCCTGCGGCGCCGGGGACAAATAACTTCCCTGTTTTCCCGGCCGGGTTTCGGCCGGGTTCCTGAAAGTATAACCGGCCCCGGCCGGAGCAATAGAATTCGCCGATGGAACGGAGAGATCAAGATGAAAGAATATTTTGCCTTTCAATGGCACATAACGGACGAATGCGACCAACGGTGCAAACACTGCTACATTTTCTCGGAAAACAACTGCAAGCACCTGGATGCCATGACCTGGGAGCAAATTCAGGAAACCTTTTACAACTGTATGGACTTCTGCGAGGTATACGGCAGGCTGCCGTACTTTTACATCACCGGCGGCGACCCTATCCTTCACCCGGACTTTTGGCGGCTGCTGGCACTTTTGAAGGAGCACGACATTTCTTTTGCCATCCTGGGCAATCCGTTCCACCTGACCGACGAGGTCTGCATGCGTCTGAAGGGATACAGCTGCCGGAAGTACCAGCTTTCTCTGGACGGCATGCGGGAAACACACGACTGGTTCCGCAAGCCGGGCTCTTTTGACTGTACGCTGGAAAAGATCGGGTGCATCAACCGGGCGGGCATCCGTTCGGTGGTCATGACCACCGTTTCCGGCGCCAATATCAGCGAAGTGCCCGATATCATCGACACGGTGGTGAAAGCGGGCGCAGATGTGTATGCTTTCGCCCGCTACTGCCCTACCAGCGGTGAAAAGGACACCGGCATGACACCGCAGGACTACCAGCAGCTTTTGGATATCTGTTATCAGAAATATCAGAAATACGAGGCCGAAGGCTGCAAGACCTGCTTCAACAAAAAAGACCATCTTTGGACGCTTTACGAATATGAAAAAGGGATATTCAAAATCCCGGAGGATGCGCAGGACGGCATGATATACGGCGGCTGCAACTGCGGCAACTGCCATATGACCATTCTTCCGACCGGGGATATCTATGCCTGCCGCCGGGTCCAGAACAGCAAGGTGGGAAATGTTTTTTCGGACCGGATCGCAAACGTGTGGATCTGCCGGATGGAGGCCTATCGGGATTACAGCAAATTCGAAAAGTGCACAAAATGCGAACTGCTGCCTTACTGCCGCGGCTGCCCCGCAGTGGCAAGCGGCAAGGACGGAAACTTTTATGCGGCTGACCCGCAATGCTGGAAAGAGGTGTAAGCATGGAATTTTTCGATCTGGTAAAACGCCGGCGTTCCATCCGAAAATATCAGGACCGGCAAATCGAACGCGGCGATTTGGAAAAAATCATTCAGGCGGGGCTTTGCGCGCCCAATGCCGGCGGCGGACAGCGCGCGATCATCGTCGCAGTGCGAAACCGCGCGCTTTGCGAAAAAATCGGGAGGCTGAATATCGCTAAATTCAACCGAAACAGCCTGGCCGGCTCTTACGTATCATCAGAACAGCCCAGCATCATCGACGACCCCTCGATCCGAAGCGGATTTTACGGTGCCCCCACGGTCTGCGCGGTTCTCGGGCCGAAGAATTTTCTGTACAGCGTTGCGGACGCCTTCTGCTGTGCCGAAAACATGGCTCTGGCCGCCACGGAACTGGGGCTTGCCTCCTGTCTGATCGCACGCGGCGAAGAAACCTTCGACAACGAACCGGGGGCCGCGCTTTTGAAGGAATGGCGGATCCCGGACGGATATGTTGCACGCTGCTTCGTGCTTTTGGGGTACCATGCGGGAGCTTATCCGCAGGACAAGCCCCGAAGGGCCGACCGCAGCCTGGTCGTAGAATGAGGTGGGCTTATGGATGCACAGACCTGTTTGAAAAAGCTGCAGTGTGTCGGGGTGCTGAATTTTTCCACCGTCGGCCTAGACGGAACACCGCAGGCGCGCTGTATCAGCGCCATCCATTATACTTCGGACGCGCTTTATTTTTTCACTGCGCGCGGAAAAGAATTTTGCCGTGAACTTCTTCACGACGGACAAGTACAGATACTGGCGTATACCCGGTATAAAGAGATGATCCGTGTATCCGCAAAGGCCGTTCCTGTACCAGAAGCGGAACAAAAAC
Source organism: Ruthenibacterium sp. (assembly GCF_017421385.1). NCBI lineage: Bacteria > Bacillati > Bacillota > Clostridia > Eubacteriales > Oscillospiraceae > Ruthenibacterium > Ruthenibacterium sp. Next base: position 20,329 of record NZ_JAFOIN010000032.1, read on the forward strand.
GCTGTATCGACCTTATTTTTCAGGAATAGCCTTATCTTTCCAATGTGTATCCGGGCGCCACGCGGGAAATCGGAATCGTCTTTGTTGTCCGGGATATGCGGATCGAGTATTTCCATTTGGGTGTGAAGCCCATTTTCCGGGAGACGTATACGCTTGGAAAGGGAAAACACACGCCAAAAGGTTACGAGATTACCGGGGAGTGCATCGGCTGCGGGAAATGCGTTCAGATCTGTCCGCAGCAATGCGTTGCACCGGGAACACCCTACCGCATCGCACAGGAGCACTGCCTGCATTGCGGAAATTGCTTCGAGCAGTGTCCCGTACAGGCCGTCACGAAAAAAATTTGAGGTGCAGTATGAATGGCAAAGAAAAACAGCGGCTCCGGCGCGGAAGGAAGGCAGAGACAATGCTTAGGGCACGTACCCGGACAGAAAAAGACGTTTTTTCGAAAACGGAACGGCTGAAGCAGGCGCTTGAAACGGCCGACGCCGTTCTCATCGGTGCGGGTGCGGGGCTTTCCGCCTCTGCGGGATTTACATATTCCGGGGAACGCTTTCACCGGTATTTCAGTGATTTTGAAGCAAAGTACGGTTTTCATGATATGTATTCCGGCGGCTTTTATGCTTATCCCACTCTGGAAGAGCACTGGGCGTACTGGAGCCGGTATATCCAGGTCAACCGTTATGAAAATGCCCCAAGGCCCGTTTACGATTCGCTGTACCGGCTCATATCCGAAAAAGATTATTTTGTACTCACGACCAATGTGGACCACTGTTTTCAGAAAGCGGGTTTTGATAAAAAACGGCTGTTTTACACACAGGGCGATTACGGTTTGCTCCAGTGCTGCGAGCCGTGTCACCGGCAGACCTATGATAACCGGGCCCTTATCCTGCGCATGGTGGAAGAACAAAAAAACATGCGCATCCCCACCGCGCTGATCCCACGGTGCCCGAAATGCGGAAAGCCCATGGCGGTGAACCTGCGTTCGGACGACCGTTTTGCCGAAGACGAAGGCTGGCGGAAAGCCGCTGGCCGGTATGCGGATTTTCTGCACCGCCACGATGGCATGCACATTCTCCTTTGGGAGATCGGCGTCGGATACAACACCCCGGGCATCATCAAATATCCTTTTTGGCAGATGACCGCGCAAAATCCAAACGCAGTATATGCCTGTTTGAACAGCGGGCAGGCTGTTTGCCCCGGGGCGATCCAACGGCAGTCCATCTGCATCGACGGCGACGCGGGCATACTGCTGCAGGCGCTTCTCGCGCCGGAGGAGTCCTATGAATGAACTGGAAAGCCTATTGCAATTGAATAAAATGCTTCTGGCCGAATCGCCCCAGTACCTGGCACAGGCAGCCGCTTTCCCGCCGGATGCGGAAGCACAGTGGCGGCTGTTCCGCTCGCTCGTCAATGTACGGGCACCGAGGCCGGCCGGCGGGGATTTCTTAGCGCTGCAGGACAGCTTGCTGCAAAAAATAACCGCCTGCAAGGGAGTCACCGCCTTTCATTCGCTGACGCCGATGCAGAAAGGCCTGTACCTGTGGCGGGGCGATATCACCACCCTGCAGACTGATGGGATCGTGAACGCCGCAAACAGCGGGCTGACAGGCTGTTATCACCCCTGCCACCAATGCATTGACAATGCGATCCATACGTTTTCCGGTGTTCAGCTTCGGCTCGCCTGCGCTTCCATAATAAAAGCGCAGGGCCGCCCGGAGCCTGCCGGACAGGCGAAAATAACAAGGGCTTACAACCTGCCTTGCCGTTATGTCCTGCATACGGTCGGGCCGGCTGTGGCGGGAGCCCCCTCGCAGAAGGACCGCGATTTACTGGCGTCCTGTTACCGTTCCTGTCTTGCGCTGGCGGAAAAGCACGGGCTGCGCTCCATCGCATTTTGCTGCATCTCTACCGGAGAATTTCATTTTCCCCGCCGGGAAGCAGCGGAAATCGCAGTCAAAACCGTAAAAGAATATTTAAATGCCTCTCCCGGGCTCCTGGTCGTTTTTAATGTTTTTACGGAGGAAGTCCACAAGATCTACCATGATCTGCTCCGGCCGCTCAAGCACAGGTGAATCATCTTCCGCAAAAAGCAGAGGCCGCTTGAAAAAGCGGCCTCTGCTTTTTGCCATAACGTCTATCCCTCGTACGCTTCGCGCAGCATGGCGATTTCCCGCGCCCAACCGGCGTCGTCGTTTGGCGTCTCTAAAATAAAAGGCAGTTCACGCAGCGCGGGATGGTTGATGATGCGCCGGAAAGCCTCGAAGCCGATGTGTCCCTCGCCGATCTTTGCATGTCTGTCCTTATGCGCGCCCAGCGGATTCATACTGTCGTTGATGTGCACCGCACGCAGGCGGGAAAGCCCCACCGTTTTGTCAAACTGTGTCAGAACGCCGTCCAGATCGTTGACAATGTCGTAGCCGCCGTCCCACACATGGCAGGTGTCCAGACACACGCCCATTTTTTCGTCAAGCGCAACGCCGTCCAGAATTGAACGCAGCTCCTCAAAGGTGCGCCCTACCTCGCTGCCCTTGCCCGCCATGGTCTCCAGCAGCACCATGGTGCGCTGCCCGGGCAGCAGCACGCTGTTGAGCTGTGCCGTAATGAGCGCCACGCCCGTCTGCACGCCCTGCTGTACATGGCTGCCCGGATGAAAATTGTAGTAGTTGCCGGGCGTATGCTCCAGGCGCGCAAGATCGTCCCGCATCATGTTCTGCGCAAATTCCCGCAGGCCCGGGTCCGCCGCACAGGCGTTCATCGTATAAGGCGCATGGGCCACGATGGGGCCTTCCACGCCGTTTTCCGCCGCTTTGTCCAAAAATTCCGCCACATCAGCCTCATCCAGCGCTTTTACGCTTCCGCCCCGTGGGTTGCGCGTGAAAAATGCAAATGTGTTCGCTCCCAATTTGCGCGCCTGCCGTCCCATGGCGGCATAGCCCTTGGAGGAAGAAATATGGCTCCCGATCTTCAGCATTCCATCGTCCTTTCCGCCGTCGCCCTGCGCGGCCCGGCGCTGTGTGCTTCTGTCACGCACCCGTGTGGCGCGTCTCTGCACATATTGTAGCATATCCCGCCGGATTTTGGTAGAATGGACAGGGGTGATTTGTGTGGAGATCGACATAAAGGCTGAACTTGTCCGCCTGGCCGAACCGGAATACGCCGTTTTTTCCCGCAGGCTTTTGCCCGGCACGGAAAACGTGCTGGGCGTGCGCCTTCCCCTGCTGCGCCGCCTTGCGCGCCGCATTGCCAAGGGGGATTGGGCCGCCTATCTGGATACCGCAGGGGACGGCTCGTTTGAAGAAGTCATGCTGCAGGGAATGGTCATTGGTGCTATCTGCGCGCCGCCGCAGGAGGTTCTGGCCCGCACCGCTGCTTTCGTGCCGAAAATAGATAATTGGTCGGTGTGCGACAGCTTTTGCAGCGGACTGAAGCTGGCCCGCACGCATCCGGAGCCGGTGTGGGAATTTTTGCAGCCTTATTTTGAGGACCCCCGCCCCTTTGCCGTGCGTTTCGCCGTGGTGATGCTGCTGTTTTATTACATCGACGCGCAGCATCTGCCCCGCGTGCTTGCTCTGCTGGAGGAAGTACACAGCGACGAATACTATGTAAAAATGGCTGTTGCATGGGCTGCCTCCATGTGCTATGCCGCATTTCCCGACGAGACGCTGCCCTGGCTGCAAGCCGCGCGGCTGGACGAATTTACTTACCGCAGGACCATCCGGAAAATTTGTGAATCTCATCAGGTCAATGCAGAGCAGAAATCCCATTTGCGCGCACTGGAGCGGCGTCGGCAGGGTTGACGCACCATTGTCCTCAGCCAAAAATGGACGCGGTCAAAAGGCCGCGCCCGTTTTTTGTTTTTCGCCCTATGCTCCCTGCTCCGCCGCCGCGCACGGCGCGCCGATACGCTGGATGCGCTCGATGAGGAACGAGGACAGCGTCACCGTAATGAATGAGAATACGATGCGCCCTGCCGGAATGTACGTCAGCGACAGCGCCAGCACAATGGCGTCTGTCATAAAATAGGATTTGGAGAGCGTCAGCTTCGTAAACTTGTTCAGCAGCAGCGCCAGCACATCGTCGCCGCCGGACGCGCCGCCCGCACGTACAACAAGGCCCACGCCAACGCCCACGAACACTCCGCCCAGCAGCGCGGCAATCAGCGGTTGGCCGGAAAGGTCTGGCAAAACCGGGCCGACACGCTCCCACAGCATATAAAAGCAGGCGAAGCCCGCGCTCGCCGCGATGGCATATTTGAAAAACGCCTTGCCCAAAAAACGAAAGCCAAGCGCGTAGCAGATGACGTCAATGACAAATTCACTAACGCCCGGCGAAATGCCGAACCAGTGATGCAGCAGCAGCGTGGTGCCCAGCACACCGCCCTCGGTAACGCCGCTCTGGCTGTGGACATTGAACAAGCCGAAGCTGAGGATGGCCGCTCCCAGCAGCAGCACAGCATAGCGTGTCAGGGTTTCCTTTGCGGGTCTCATGGGTATCAAATCTCCTTCCAATGTTTGCAAAGCCATTATAAACCCTCGTATCGTCCTAAGGTCAAGCATCTTTTTCGCTTGTATTCTCCGCCCATGGACGGTATACTTTTTACAAAGCCTTTTACACCGCCGGGAGGAATTGGATGAAGGAATATTACAAGATCACCGAGGTGGCGCGGCTGTACGGCCTTTGCACGGACACGCTGCGTTATTATGAGGAACAGGGCCTGCTGCATCCCCATCGCAGCGAGGCGGGTTACCGCCTGTACAGCATCGACGATATCTGTAACCTGAACGTAATCCGCGCCCTGCGGGAGCTGGACATGCCCGTGGAGCACATGCGCCGTTATTTCGGGGAACGTACAGTGGCCTCCACACTGGACATGCTGGACGAGCAGGACGCTGCCATCCGGGCGCGCATTGCCGCCCTGCGGGACGCGCGTGCCGCCGTGGATGCGCGCCGGGCGCGTTTGGAGCGGTATGACGGGCAGGAACCGGGCCTGCTGCGCCTGCTGGAGCTGCCGGAACGTCCCTGTCTGCAATTGCAGGAGGATGTTATTCTGGAGCGCGAGATCGACTTCGCACTGAAAAAACTTGCCCACCGCCACGAGGAGGTCATTCGTGCGCTGGGTACCCAGTGCATGGGCGCGGTGCTGGACGAATCGCAGCGCGCCCGGGGGATCTACAACCATTTTTGCAGCGTGTTCTACCTGGGCTGCCGCAAGCGGGAAGCGGACGGCGCGCTGCCCGCGGGCGCTTACGCCAGCGTTTTTTACCGCGGTCCGTACAGCCAGCTTGCGGACGTATGCGCCGCGCTGTGGCCCCGTCTGGCCGCACAGGGCCTGCGGCAGGACGGGCCTGTGATGGAACTTTACCACATCGACGCCCACGACACCGCGCGGGTGGACGAGTATTTGACGGAGGTCCAGGTGCGCGTGGCGCGCGCGGGGCAGAAAGGGAGCGGGGAGCATGGCGTCTGAATTCACAAAACGCATTTATGAGGTCGTACGGCAGATCCCACGGGGCTGCGTGGCCTCTTACGGGCAGGTGGCGTTTCTTGCCGGGAATCCGCGCGGCGCGCGGGGCGTCGGCTTCGCGATGCACCGCAGCCCCGAGCCGGGCGGCATCCCGTGCCACCGCGTGGTATTTAAAGACGGCGGCCTGTGCGGCGGCCTTGCCTTTGGCGGCGAGGGCATACAGCGCGCACTGCTGGAGGAAGAAGGCGTGGTTTTCCTGCCGGACGGCCGCGTAGACATGGCCCGCTGCGGCTGGCTGAAATAAAATTCTTCCGCCGCTCCCCCTCCGCGTGACAGCGGACAGCACAGAATGTCAGGAACGGGAGCGCGGATTCCTTTATCATGGAATCACGCGGAAAGGGATGGCGCAATGAATTGGATCACCGGGATACAGCGGGCGCTGGACTACGTGGAAGCCCATTTGATGGAATCCGTTGACTATGAAGAAGCAGCGAAGCAGGCCTACTCGTCCAGCTTTCATTTTCAGCGGGTGTTCAGCATCCTGTGCGGCTTTACGCTGGGAGACTATATTCGAATGCGGCGGCTCACTCTGGCCGGCAGCGAACTTGCATCGTCGGACATTCGGGTAATCGACGCGGCTTTGAAATATGGCTATGATACGCCGGAGAGTTTCAGCCGTGCCTTTACCCGCTTTCACGGCGTGCCTCCCTCACAGGCAAAGCATGGCGCGGCGCTCAAAGCTTTTTCCCCTCTTTCCGTGAAACTTACTTTGGATGGAGGAAGCACAATGGATTACAGAATCGAAACAGTGGAAGCCTTCCGGCTCATCTGCCGAAAAAAGCAAATTCCCAGCCGGGCCGAATTGACGGAGGCGGTGATCTCCCCATTTTGGCGCGAATGCACCACCGACGGAACCATTGAGGCGCTGTGCCGCTATATCCCGGAACCCAATATCTTTGGCGACCGAATCGTGGGTGCCAGTTTCGGGCGGGATGCCGCGGATGCGGAATTCCCCTACGCCATCGGCGCGCCTTACAACGGAGCACCCGTCACGGATGCGGGATTGACCGTAGAAGACATTCCGGCCCACACTTATGTTGTATTTCCCTGCACCGGGCGAATGCCGGAGGCCCTTCAAAACCTTTACCAAAAGGTATGCAGCGAATTTTTCCCGGCCAGTGAATATCAGCCCTGCGGCGGAACGGATTTTGAGGCGTATCCCTCGGCAGATGTGGACGACCCCAACTACACCTGCGAAATCTGGGTGGCGGTTGAAAAGAAATGATTTTTCAGACGGTCGAAAAAGGCAAAGAAGGAAAAGGAACGTCCGGGAAAAAAGCTGGCGGTGGCAAAGCCATGCATCTTTGAGCAGCAAAGTGCAGGCCACGCGGCGAATGCCGCAAAAAAGGGGGTGGCGACCGCGCCCGCAGGCGCGTATCGGAGCGGCGCAAAGCCTCCCTTGCGGACCACCGCGCTGAAAGCGCGGCTCTTAGCGCGCAGACGCCCCTTTTTCATTTGAAATAACCCCGCGATGCCCCGCAGGGCCAGTGCCGAGGCGTGTAGAGCGAAACGACCGCCGAGGGCCGCCGTGTGCGGCGAACGGGCCGAAAGCCCTGTTCGCCGGCAGCCCGGCGCAAAAGCGCAGCTTTTTCGGCAAGCTGTCTGTCCACTTGAAAAAGAATAAAAATCGTTTGCCCGCCCGGACCTACGCCGGCCGGGCAAACACCTTGCAGCACAAAAGGGGTGATTTGTGTGCGAAGCGCTCAAGCTTCCCCCTTGTGCGCCGGAAAGGAGAACCGAGGAAAACAATGAGCGGCAGCGCCGTACAAAGCGTTTGGTATTCTCATAGGGCTGCGGCTTTGGCGGCCCCCTCAAAGGAAGGAGACCCATCTCCGGGTCTCCTTCCTTTTTGACTTTTAAAGGTTGTCAAACAACGACGTCTGTTCCGCACGCAGCGAAGGGCCCGTGCGGTCTGTGATCTGTTCGCCTCCCCGCGGCCATCCGGTGAGCATCGGCGCGTCCGGTGCATGGACGGCGCGGGCGCGCCGCAGCAGCGCCGGGCGTGTGGTGGCATAACAGTAGGTGCAGCCGTTGGGACAGGTATTGTATACGCCGATATCCACGGACGCCGCACAGCCGCAGGCCGGGCGCTGGCCGGGATCCCTTTCTACCCGGATGGGATACCCTGCGATACGTTCCACTTTCGCGCTGTCGATGCACGCCGCGTGCCGGATGCCGTATTCGGAAAGCTCCACAGCCTCGGCACAGGTGTACAGAGGCAGCCCATACTCTCCCGCAATGTCTGCAAATCCTTTCGCCAGCAAGCGCATCTGCGTTTCCTCCAACGGGGCGATGGACGGACGAATGCCCGGATATGGGTCCGCAAAGCTGAAAACACACCGCCGGGTGGCTCCGTGCAGCGCACGGCACAGCGCACCGAAACGCTCTAACTGCCACGCGGGAGTGATGGAGGAAGTAAGAAGCACCGGGTCGAACCGCCAGTCCACGCCCTCCGGGCCGAGGCGCTCGGACAGACGAAGAAACGTATCCACCGTGCGCGCTTTTTCAGGCAGGCCCGGCTCCAGTGCGGAGCCGTAGCCCGTTACTGTATATTCAAAATAGTATTTGTATCCAAGCGCGTCGAGCTCATCCAGCAGCGGCAGCATGGGCGCGGCGTTTTTCGTCCAAAAAACGATGCAGTCCACATTGCCCGGCGAAAGGGCCACGCGGCTGATACGCGACGCGTTATACGGGTTCGGCACAAGCACCTCTCCCGCCCTCAGGCGCGCCATCATCCACTGTCCGTAGTACGCTGGAATATCCGTGCGGCGGCTCGCGCTGATGATCATTCCGTCTTTCCCTTCCTTCTGCCGCGAAGCGGCCTCACCAAAACCGCACCTGCTTCGGTTTTGCATGGTTCAATGTTCTCAAAGCCCTGTGCGCCGGCACAGGGGCGTGTGCCTTGCACACGCGCGGCTGCGCAAGCGGCAGCTTTGAGGTTATTATACCATGACGCCGCGAAGCGGCCTCAACAAAACCGCACCCGCTGCGGTTTTGCATGGTTCAATGTTCTCAAACCCATGCGCGAAAGCGCATCCGCGCGTGCAAAGCACGCGCACGGCCGCGACAGCGGCGGGTTTGAGGTTATTATACCACATGCCTAAGCTTCCTGCCTCCCACCGCGCACCAAATCCCGGCCCGGCCATATACTGATGACAGGGGCTTTTTCCCGGAATGGAGGCGTTATGCATGGCACAGTGGATTTCTGCGTGTCTTTTCGCGCTTTCAGCCAATATTGATAATTTCCCCATCGGCATTGCTTACGGGCTGCGTGGTATGCGCATCGGAGCGGGCGGCAACCTTCTCATCGCATGCCTTACCAGCCTCGGTACAGCGGCCGCAATGCTGCTGGGCGGAGGGCTGGCACGGCTGATCCCGCCGGACACGGCAAATGCATTGGGCTGCATGCTGCTGGTCTTGATGGGCCTGTGGATGCTGTACCGCGAGGCGCAGGGCGGAATGGGAGCGCCGGAACAGCCGCCTGCGGACGCCTATGGAACGCGGCTGGGCCTGCGGGAAAGTGCCGCTCTTGCCGCCGCACTGATGGTGAACAATATGGGGTTTGGCGTGGGTGCGCGCATCACAGGGCTTTCCATTGTCAAAACAACAGCATGCACGTTCGTGTGCAGCCTGATACTTCTTGCGGGCGGCGCCGCTGTGGGCAGGCGGTTCGGCGGCGGGCATCTGGGCAGGTATGCGGGAGTATGCTCGGCGGCGCTCATTGTGGCGCTGGGCGTTTACGAACTTTTTATTTGACGCGCCTTATACCCGACAACCTCCCTGCATTGTCGATTGACTTCCCGTTCCTTCACCGCCTATAATGAAAGAACAAAAAAGCATCATGGGGAGGCCGCCAGAAATGGACCTGCACGATTTTTACACCGGCCGTACATTCGACGCGCACCGTTTTTTCGGCGCGCATTTTGAGGGAGACTTCGTAACCTTCCGCACCTATGCGCCCGGCGCACAGGCTGTGGAGTTGATTGGAGAATTCAACGGCTGGCAGGGTATGCCCATGGCCCGGGAGGGACAGGGCGGCATATTTTCCTGCCGTATACAGGGCGCAAAGCCCGGCATGCTGTATAAATACAAAATCCGTCCCGCTGCGGGCGGTGAGGCGGACCATTGCGACCCCTATGGCTTTTGGATGGAACTTCGTCCGGGCAGCGCCTCCGCGCTCTGGCCTTTGGGCGGGTACCGTTTCACAGACGAAGCCTGGATGGCGGCGCGCAGCCGCGCTTTCGATGCGCCCGTCAATATTTATGAGATGCATTTCGGCTCCTGGAAAAAAGACGAGGCCCGCGAAAACGGATGGTACCGCTATGATGAAATCGCGGACAAGCTGATTGCCCACGTAAAAGAAAACGGCTATAACTATATTGAATTCATGCCCCTGAGCGAGCACCCGGCGGACTGCTCCTGGGGGTACCAGAACACCGGCTTTTTCGCGCCCACGAGCCGCTACGGCACGCCCGACCAGCTCAAGGAGCTCATCGACAAATGCCACGCCGCGGGCATAGGCGTGCTTCTGGATTTCGTACCCGTGCATTTTGCACTGGATGCATACGCACTGGCCAATTATGACGGCACAGCTCTGTATGAATATCCCCATTCGGATGTGGGCGTCAGCGAATGGGGCAGCTGTAATTTCATGCACTCCCGCGGAGAGGTGTGCAGCTTTTTGCAGTCTGCCGCACACTACTGGCTGGAGGAGTTCCACTTCGACGGCCTGCGCATGGACGCCATCAGCCGCATGATCTACTGGCAGGGCGACCCCGCCCGCGGTGTGAACGGGAATGCCGTTTCATTTTTGCAGACAATGAATGCCGGCCTGCGGCGTCTGCATCCCACAGCGATGCTCATCGCAGAGGATTCCACCAATTTCCCCAAGGTGACTGCTCCTGTGGAATACGGCGGGCTGGGCTTCGACTACAAGTGGGACCTGGGCTGGATGAACGACACGCTGGACTACTTCAAAAAAACGCCGGAGGAGCGCCGGGCACAGTACCACAAGCTGACGTTTTCCATGGCGTACTTTCCGCAGGAACAGTATCTTCTCCCTCTTTCCCACGACGAGGTGGTCCACGGCAAAGCAGCCATCGTGCAGAAAATGTACGGGGATTACGAACAAAAATTTCCGCAGGCGCGGGCGCTGTACCTGTATATGATGGCGCATCCGGGTAAAAAGCTGAACTTTATGGGCAGCGAGCTTGGTCACATGCGCGAATGGGACGAAGCCCGGGAACTGGATTGGATGCTGCTGCAATACCCCATCCACGATGCGTTCCGCCATTTTACGGAAGAGCTGAACCGCCTGTATCTTTCCAACGACGCCTTTTGGCAGGGCGAGTATGATCCCGCACATTTTCAATGGCTGGACTGCCAGGCCGACGGGACCTGCCTGTATGCGTTCCTGCGCAGAGGCGGCACGCACACCGTGGCCGCAGCATTCAATTTCGGCGATACGCCCGCGCCCAGTTACCGCCTGCACATGCCCTTCGCCTGCCGTGCCCGGGTGCTTCTGCACACGGAGTGGAAGCGCTTTGGCGGTGCTCTGCCGGAGGAAACGCCTGCGGTGCGCTCGCGGGCCGCCCGGGAAGGCCACGTGCTGACATTTCCGTTGCCCGCGTTCAGCGGCCTTGTGCTGGAACTGGATGCGCCGGACGGCAGCCGCATGACGGGCAAACCGAATCAATGACCGAAACAAAACACACGGGGCTGTTTCCGTCAGCCCCGTGTGTTTTGTTTTTTTACAGCCCCCGCGCCGCGGCCCGGCCTGCTGCGATTCCCGTTGCCCAGGCCCATTGCAGGTTAAAGCCTCCGCAGTCCCCCGCCGCGTCCAGCACCTCGCCCGAAAGATACAGGCCCGGGCACCTGAGGGAGGCACAGCCTTCCGTCTTCACCTCGGCCAGCGGCACACCGCCGCCCGTCACCTGCGCCTGCGTCCAGGGCAGCGTGCCCTCTACGGCAAAGCGCCAGTTTTTAAGCGCACCGGCCAGAGCGTTCACTTCCCTGCGGGAAAGGCTGCCCGGCGCGCGCGAAAGCGGCTGCAGGCCGCAGCTTTTCAGTATCGCATGCCCCAGCTTTTTGGCCACGAGCCCCAGCAGAAGCGTCTCCAGCGAAGCAAACATGCCCGACGCGCAGCGCTGCTCCAGCATCCCGCGCAGGACAGGAAACGCCATCTCCGGAAAAAAATCCACGCTTGTCCCCGCCTTCTTCACGCCCGGGCCAAGCAGGCACGAAAGCTGCATGGCCGGGATTCCGGAGAGGCCGTATTCTGCGAACTGTACTTCTCCCCGTTCGGTTCCGGCGCACCGGCCATCCAGGTACAGCGAAAGCGCACAGTTGGCCCGCACTCCTTTCAATCCGACGGGAAACCCTGCGCACCGCAGCGGAACAAGGCATGGATACGGCTCCGCCACACTGTGGCCCAGCATGCGCGCCAAAGCAAAAGCGGAACCATCTGTGCCGAACTGCGGCCCGGCCTGACCGCCTGCAGCCAAAACCACACGCGCGGCCGAAAAGGCCCGGCCGTCCCGCGTACGCACCGAAAAACCGCCGGGCCCTTTTTCCACCTCCGCCACCTCGCAGCTGCACGCCACATCCACGCCTGCACGCTCCAGTGCCGCACGCAGTACATCCAGCACCATGGATGCCTGATAGCAGTAGGGATATACTCTTCCGTCGGCCTGGGTATCACACAAAAGGCCCATCTCCCCAAAAAAGTCCAGCACTGCGTCCGGAGGGGTTCGCTCCAATATATCCGCCAAACGGGCCGTATCCGCACTGTGATAATGTTCCGGCGCGGCGTTTCGGTTCGTCAGGTTGCAGCGGCCGTTGCCCGTGGCCAGCAGCTTTTTCCCCACACGGTCCAAGCGTTCCAAAACCGTCACGCACCGTCCTCCGCACTCCTTTGCAGCCGCCAGCGCAGCTGCAAGGCCGGACGCGCCGCCGCCGATGATGATGATCTTTCCGTTTTTGCTCATAACGTCTCCCCGTTTCCGCACGCAAACCGCGGCTTTACATGGTTCAATGTCCTCAAAGCTCTGTGCGCCAGCACAGGGGCGTGTGCCTTGCACATGCGCAGCCGCGCAAGCGGCGGGCTTGAGGATTATTATACCATATTTCTAAGCTCACACTTCGCGTACCGCTCGTGTTCACTAAGAAATATGGTATCTATGCCGCTAAGTTCATGCTTCGCCTGCGGCTCGCATTCACCAACCGGACATATTATACCACATCCCCCGGCAGGCTTTATACGTTCTTTTTCAAATCACCTGACAAACTTCGTCTCAACATGCTACAATAAGGTCATGGCAACCGCCGGTTGCCGAAATGGAACACCCAGTTGGTGGCCCCGCGCCCGCGCTTTTGTTAGGATGAAATCGGAGGGCGGGCCTGTTCCCGCCTCACTTTTCCTCAGGAGGACACAACTATGACGATCAACGAACGCATTCTTGCGCTGCGCCGGGCGGCAGGCCTTTCCCAGGAGGCTTTGGCCGAACAGGTGGGCGTCTCCCGTCAGGCCATCGGCAAATGGGAGAGCGGCGCTTCTCTGCCCGGGCTGGATAATCTGCAGGAGCTGGCCCGCGCGCTGGGCGTAAGCTGCGACGAACTGCTGACAGGAAAAGAGTCCGGAACGGAAAATACCGCCGGACAGGACGGTGTGGCGCTGGAAAGCGTAAAAGCCCTGCTGGACGCGCAAAATGCGGCGCAGGCCCATGCGGCCCACCGCCAGCGCATCCTTCTTGCGGGCCTTGCCGCCGCGCTCGCCTGCGTGGGTGCGGCGCTGGTGTACCTCGGTGTGTATTACGGGGGCCGCATGCGGGAGCTTTCCAGCCGTGTGGACGACATCGGCGCAAACGTGGCCGGCATCGAAGGCAGCATCGATATGCGTATCTCATCCATCCAGTCCAGCATAGAAGAGAGCCTGCGCCAGCAGGCCAGCATCGTGGCTGGTTTTGATTGGGACTACGGTGTCCCCGGCACAGAACGCCGCATACCGTTGACGGTTACGGCCACCCCCAAAAACTACCGCGACGGTCTTTCCGCCGTGTTCACTCTTACGCCGGAGAGCGGTGTGCCTCAGACAGCCGCCGGGACGCTGCTGGCGGGCAATGCGTTTCGTGCGGAGTTGGCCGTTCCCCTGGAAATGGAATACCAGGACTTTTCGGTATCCGTCAGCTTCACGCTGGATGGGGAGGCCCAAACGGAGGAACTGTTCCGGGAATACGATTTTGTCTCGGGCTACCAGACGACGGTTTCGGTGACGCCCACAGACTTTAAAGCACAGCACTCCGGGCGCAGGACGGACGGTACCGCCGGAATGACGCTGGGCGGGGATTTTGAGCTTTCGGTAAATCGCGCTTACCGCGAGAACTCCGCCGTTCCCGCGCATGCGGTGATCGAGCTGGTGATCGACGGCGAGGCGGTACAGCGGCAGGAGATGGATCTTTCGGCTGATTTTCAGCTTGTCTCCGGCGGCGCCGGAACCGCCGATGAACAGGCGGAAGAGATCCTTTCCGGCATCACCTACTATCTTTCCTTCCCGGAAGAGGTCTACGCCGCACCGCAGAGGGAGGCGGAGCTTGTGGCCGCCGTCACCGACAGCAGCGGGCTTACCGTCACCGCACGGCGGGACCTGTATCGTGTTGGTTGAATCCTATACTCCAAACGCCGTGCGGCGGCATTCTGCCCGTTGCACGGCGTTTTCTGTCTCCGGCCGCATTTGTTTGCCTGTGCGTCCGTGTTTTGACAAAATTTACTTTTTGTCTCTTTTCTTCTTTGTGCGCAGCGGGTATCATAATAGCATACGTTGGGGCGGCACGTCTTTTCACCTCCGGTATGGCGGAGCACGCTCCATCCACAACAGGAGCGATGAAGTATGAGCGTTTATTCTTACGGCCCGCAGGGGCCGGACGGACAGGGGTATCATTCGCAGGGAAACCGGCGTGCGGACGAGCCGTTCGCTGCGCCGGGCGGCAGCGGGCCCGTGATCGACATGGTCCCCGCAAGGCAGAGAAAGCGCCACCCGTTTTTGTACGGGCTTGTGCTGGTGGCTCTGTGCGGCGCAGCGGCCTATTTCGGCACTGTATACGCCAACAGCCGTACCATGCCCGAACCGCAGAACGTCGTGGTGTATCAGGCGCCGTCCGGAAACGCGTCCGTGACCGGGGGCGCGCGCCTGGATGCGGCCAGTGTTGCCGCGGCGGCCAGCGATTCCGTGGTTGAGATCACAACGGAATCCGTGCAGACCGGCAGCTATTTCAACCAATATGTTGCCACAGGCGCAGGCAGCGGTGTGATCATCTCTGCCGACGGCTATATCGTCACAAACGACCACGTTATCAGCGGTGCAAACAGCATTGCGGTGCGCCTGCATGACGGCACCACCCTGGATGCCGCTTTGGTGGCCACCGACGCCAAGACCGACCTCGCTGTTATCCGCGTACAGGCACAGGGGCTCATTCCCGCCACACTGGGCACCTCGGCAGACCTTGTGGTGGGCCAGCCCGTGGTTGCTATCGGTAACCCGCTGGGCCGTTTGGGCGGCACGGTAACGGACGGTATCATCAGCGCCAAGGACCGGGTGATCAGCATTGACGGAGAGCATATGACGCTGCTGCAGACCAACGCAGCCGTCAACCCCGGCAACTCCGGCGGCGGACTGTTCGACGCGCAGGCGCGTCTGGTGGGCGTGGTGAACTCCAAATCCTCCGGCTCGGACGTGGAGGGCCTTGGCTTCGCCATTCCCATCGACACAGCGCGTCCCGTCATCGAGCAGCTCATCACCCAGGGCTATGTCAGCGGCAGGCCGTCGCTGGGCATGGAGCTGGTGGAGCTGACATCCTACCGCTCTGCGATTTTCGCAGGCACCGGACGGCTGGGCGTATATGTGAACAACGGCGGCAAAACGGGCCTGACGAACGGCGATTACCTTCTCTCCATCGACGGGCTTGCCATTGAAACGATGACCGACGTAAAGACCGCTCTGTCCGGGCACTCGCCCGGGGACACGGTGACGGTGCAGTACCTGCACAGCGGTGCGGTACGGGAAGCCGCCGTGGTACTTGTGGAGGATATTCCCGCTGCATGAGCTTTTTGCGCACTTTTTGAAAAAAACGTAAACTTTTGCGGATATCCTATATTTTCCGCACGGACAGGGGTATAATAAAACATTATGGGTGCTGTATATTTTTCACGGTGCCCAATCACCGGCACGCGCTGCGCAGCCGGACATGGAGGTGGGCGCTTGCAAATCGAAAAGATGCGGGCCTTTATCATCAGGGTCCTGTTTTACTGCATCATCCTCGGGCTGGCCTATGCCGTGCTGAAATATGCGCTGCCGTTCCTGATGCCCTTTCTGGTAGCGTTTCTTATTGCCTTTATCCTGAAACCCGTTATCAACTGGGTGACACAAAAAACAAAGCTTGGGCGCAAGCCCGTTTCGGTTTTGCTGCTCATTGCGTTTTATGTTCTGGCGGCCGCTCTCATTACGGTGCTGGGTACGCGGCTTGTGATTTTCTGCCGCGATATTTTCTACGCGCTGCCGCAGGTGTACGACACGGTTGTGGCCCCGGCGCTGAATTCGCTGCAGGACACACTGGAAAACTGGGTGATGGCCCTGAACCCCACGCTGACGGATTTTGTGGAAAGCGCCGGCAACAGCCTGTCGTCCTCGCTGTCCTCAATGGTCACCGCCATCTCCACAGGCGCTCTGAGCGCGGTAACGAATGTGGCCGGTTCCGTGCCGTCGTTCCTCGTTAAGTTCATCATCACCATCGTCGCGTCGTTTTTCTTCGTTTCGGATTATTATGCCATCACCTCTTTCCTGGCGCGTCAGCTGCCCCAAAAAGCACGGGACATGCTGTTCAAGGTGAAAGAAAAGGGCGTGGACGTTATTTTCAAATTCGGACGGGCCTACGCCATTTTGCTGAGCATCACCTTTGTGGAGCTTCTCATCGGTTTTTCTCTGTTGCGGGTGGACTACGCCCTGCTCATCGCGCTGCTCACCGCCATTGTGGACATCCTGCCTGTGCTCGGCACCGGCACGGTGCTCATCCCGTGGGCGGCGGCCATGCTGATTCTGGGCAACTTCCCGCTGGGCATCGGGCTTCTTATTTTATATGCCATCATCACCGTGGTCCGCCAGATGCTGGAGCCGCGCGTGGTAGGCAAGCAGATCGGCCTGTATCCGCTGGTAACGCTTGTGTGCATGTTTGTCGGCACCTATCTGTTCGGTTTTGTAGGGCTGTTCGGCCTTCCCATCATCGCCACGGTCCTGGTGCAGCTCAACCAAAGCGGAGACATCCACCTGTTCAAGTGAGCCTGTGCAGAGCATGAAAAAAGCGCGTTTGACATTTTGTCAAACGCGCTTTTTTATTTTTCCCGGTATGGCTCAGCGCTCTGCGGGCCGCACGGGCAGCAGCTCAATATAGCCCCGGTCACCCACAGGCTCCAATTGTATGCGTGGGTTCGCGCCGTCCCACACATAGCCCAGACAGGCGGGGTCGTACTTCTCGATGGCGCCGCGCACCTGCCCAATGGCCTCGCAATAATCCGCCTCTGCAAACGGCTCACCCCGAAACATCAAATATTCCGCCGCCGGCAGGCGGATCACATCGAAGCCCTCGGGTACGGGTCCGTCATAATCCATCGCAACCTCCACACCCTGTACATATTCAGACGTGCCCGGAGCGCGCTGCTCCGGCGGCAGCCACAGGCACACCGGCTCTCCGCAAAGGGACTTCATACTGGTGAGCGTGCCCCAAACATCGCAGCCGACCTCCTCACAGTAGGCGAAATAATCCCGCGCCTTTACTCCGCGCTTCAAAATGACCTTCCGCGCGGGCTTTTCCACACGCTGTACAAACACCGTTTTCACATTTTCCATTTTTTTCGGCTCCTTTCGCAATTCCCGGTATCTTACCCCGTAGGGAACAAAAAGGCACAGCGGGACAGGCTTTGCCGCGTATTCGCCCGGGTTGCAGCCGAAGGCGCGAAAAAACGCCCGCTGATAACCGTCCACGCTGCCGAACCCCAGCTCGAACGCCACGTCTGTAATGCGGCAGCCTTCGTCCCGCAGGCGCAATGCGGAGCGGGACAGACGCAGCCGACGGATATAATCCGCCGGCGTCAGCCCTGTGTACCGCCGGAACAGCCGGTACGCATACCAAGGCGAAAACAGCGCAGCCCGGGCCAGGTCCGCCGGAGTGATCTCCCCAGCCAGATTCTGTTCGATATAATCCTGCATGCGCTGTACCGCTTCGATCTGCTGCGTCATGCCGTTCCCTCCCGACACCGAGGCTTCCGTCCTGCCGCCAGACGCTTGCTTCGCCTTAAGCGCACCTTCGCCCGCGGCCCGCATCTGCCAGGCAGGCATAGGATACCACACCGCCTCCGGCCCGCGCTCGACCTTTTTTGCCTTTTCGGCCTCAGCGCGTCGCCGCCGCGCATACGCCCCGGCATTCCGCCGCGCCTGCCGCGCGCAGGGCTTTTGCACATTCGTTCAGCGTGGAGCCGGTGGTGAGCACATCATCCACCAGCAAAATCCGCTTTCCCTCCAGCGGCGCATCCGGCCGGGCTGAAAATGCATTCTTCAAATTTTTCCGGCGCTCCCCACCGGAAAGAGCCATCTGCCGGGGCGTTTCCCGTATTTTGCAAAGCGCCTGCATCACAGGCAGCCCCAGCTCCCGGCCCAGCGCGCGCGCCAGCATCAACGGCACGTCATAGCCGCGGCTCCGCCGTTCCCCTCTGCCGGAAGGCACCGGGACCAATGCATCCACATCCCCCAGACACCCCGCCGCTTTCAACGCCTCTGCCTGCAGCAATGCCAACGGGCGTGCAAGATCGGTGCGGTTTTCAAATTTCAGCCGCAGAACCGCGTCCCGCACAGGCGGCTCATAGAAATACGGCGCATACGCCGCATCCAGATGCTCCAGCGCGTGCCCCTGCTTCGGTACCGGCTGCCTTAGAGGACGGCGTATGCACGCCAGCGCCGGCCCGCATACGGCACATGGACCGGAAAAGCCCAAAACCGCATCGCAGAAAGGGCAGCGGCGCGGGAACAGAATATCCCCGCACAGCTCAAACAGCCGCTTTGATTTTTTCAAAGAGCTATCCCCCCTGTTCACAGCGTTTCGTCCCGGATCAGATCGGCCAGACAGGAAAACCGTTTGTTCCTCCGCACGCTGCGCACCATCTGCGCCACCTCCGCGCTATGGCCCGCAAGGATACAAAGCGTTTTTGCACGTGTGACGCCTGTATACAGAAGATTGCGGTAGCACAGCTTGGGCGGCACGTCCATCACCGGAATGATGACAGCCGGGAATTCGCTGCCCTGGCTTTTGTGGATGGTGACGGCATAGGCCGGCTCCAGCTCCCGCACATGCTCGGCGGTGTATACCAGCAGCCTGTCCTCGCTGCGCACCGTCACACTGCCGCCGCGCACGTCCACATCGACGATCACGCCCATGTCGCCGTTAAACGCGCCTGCGCCCTCCTCGCCGCCGTCGGGCCGGGTATACGGAATGTCGTAATTGTTGCGCACCTGCATTACCTTATCGCCCACACGCAGGATCTTGTCGCGGATATTCAGCTGCGGGCGGCCCGGTGCGGGCGGGTTCAGCCGCTGCTGCAGCGCCGCGTTCAGCGCAACCGTGCCCAGCGGGCCAATTTTAGACGGACACAGCACCTGAATGTCTTCGAACGGGTCGAATCCATAGCTCTGAGGCAGGCGGCGGCACACAAGGTCGCACACCAGCTGCTGGCAGGCTTCGCCGTCGGATTCCAGCATGAAGAAATCACTGTCCCGCGAGCCCTTGCCGGGCAGCTGTCCTGTGACGATGCGGTGCGCGTTGGAGACGATCATGCTCTCGGCCGCCTGGCGGAAGATATCCCGCAGACGGATCGTAGGCACTACGCCGGATGCGATAACGCCGCCCAGCACGTTGCCGGCGCCCACGCTGGGCAGCTGGTCCTCGTCTCCCACCATAATGATCTTGCATTGCGGCTTGAGCGCCAGCAGCAGGCTCTCAAACAGCATCACATCCACCATGCTCATCTCGTCAATCACCACAACGTCGCATTTCAGCAGGTTTTTTTCGTTGTGGATAAAGCGCACGGTGTCATTGTTCGTATAATCCACCTCCAAAAGGCGATGGATGGTCTTTGCCTTGCGGCCTGTCAGCTCCGACAGGCGTTTCGCAGCACGGCCTGTAGGCGCGGCCAGGGCCACACGGTCCCCATTCTGCTCAAACGCGGCCAGCATGCCGTTTACGGCCGTCGTTTTACCTGTGCCCGGTCCGCCTGTGAGCACCAGAGCATTGGCGCCAAGCGCCGCTGCGATTGCCTCCCGCTGCAAAGGCGCATAGGTGATGCCCTGCGCCGCTTCGATGCGGGCGATGGTCTTTTCCGCGTGCTCGCCCCCGGCGCAGGGATACTTGATCAGCCAGCGAAGGTGGCGGGCCACGGAAAGCTCCGCCCGCATATATTCAGGCAGGTATACCCATGCTTTTTCCCGGTATTCCACGGCGCATAAATCGTTGTTTTCCAGCATGAAGGCCAGCGTGGAAGCCACAGTCTCCGGCTCCACGCCCAAAAAACCGGAGGCCGCGCCGCACAGCTTGTCCTGCGGCAGGCAGGCGTGGCCGTTCTGCAGATTGTGGCGCAGCACGAACAAAAGCCCTGCGCACACGCGCTCCCGCGCGTCATACTCAAGGCTCATGCTCTGGGCAATGGCGTCCGCCACGCCGAAATCCTGATAAGCGGGATACCCGCACAGCACGTACGGATTGTGGGAGACGACCTCGACCGTATCAGGCCCGTACTGGCGGAACAGCGCGACAGCGGCGGAGGCCGGCAGGTTATATCGCGCCAGATATCCGATGGCCTCCCGCACGCCGAAGATACGCTTGAATTCGTTGGAAGCCGCCAGAGCCTTTTCCGGCGTGATGCCCTTGATCTTCGTCAGCGCCATGGGATCGCTGGCGATGACCTCCAGCGCATCCGCGCCGAAAACATCCACGATACGCCCTGCCAGTGCTTTGCCGATGTACGGCAGCGCGCCGCTGGCAAGGTAGCGCCGGATTGCCGTTGCGCTTTCCGGCATGCGCACCTCACACGCCTCCACGCGGAATTGTTCGCCGAAGCTGGGGTGTGTGACAAAGCGGCCGTGCAGCGTCACGTCTTCTCCCACATTCACATCCGAAAGCTCGCCCACCGCGGTGTAAAGGTCTCCCCCGCTGGAAAATTCCAGCACCGTGTAGCCGTTTTCCTCGTTGCAGTATACGATATTTTCAACTGTGCCCGAAAGGGTCTGCCATTCCTGTTCCTGCGCCATGCGCGTCTCCCTTTTATTCTTTCGCCTGTCGAAAAAGCCGGGCTTCTCCGCCATGCTGCCTGCGGACAGCGCTTCCGGCCCTGTTCGCCGTACAAGACGGCCCGGGGCGGCATTCGCCGTGTGGCTTGTACTTTGCTCCGCAAATGCATCCGGCTTTTCGGCTGCCGGCTTTTTCCCGGGTATTTCTTTTTCCTCTTTGTTTTCTTTGATGCACCGCGCTCTTCTCTGCTTCACGCCGGAGCTGCGCGGTGCGTTATTCCTGCACCTTGAGCTGAGCCTGCACCACTTGCGCCAGTGTGTCCGGCGTAGCGAAGGCCACACCCCGCATTCCCGCTCCCGGCGGCGTGAAAGCGTCCTCCTGCGGGCACAGCACCACCACCGCGGTGTCCGGCAAAGCCGCGCGTGCATCCAGCACGCCGGCCCACATCTGCTCGCTTGTGTCCGCCCGAAGCACCACCAACGCTTCCGCCGCTTTTCTGCGGCGGAACAGGCAGTTCGTCAGAAGGTCCGACAAATAATACGCGCCCAGCACCGCGAACATCGTCACGATGATCAGCATCACTCCGCTCAGCATTTCATGCACCCCCGTTTTCCCTGACACTACTCCCAGCATATGAAAAACAGGGCCGGACTGTGCGGCGCGGGCGGTTTATTCACCGCGCTTTGCCTGCTGCTCCAAAAATTCATGCAGCTCACCGCGCGCCTCCAGGCAGCGCATGTCCGCGATCATGTCATCATAATAGCGGCGCATATCCGCCAGCGTGACGTTGAAGCACAGCGAAGCATCACTGTAAAAATCCGCGTCGCTTTTGCGGTATGCCTCCATGCGCGCGGCCGCATCGCTTTGGGCCGCGGGCTGCACGAAAAGGCTGGTGGCCCGGCGCACGTCCGGCGCATGGGGGGTGATGCGGCGCCCGTGCTCCAGATATTTCAGCCACATCCCCCAATCCTCATGGGCTTCCAGCGTTTCGATGAGGCCGCCGTACCGCTCGAACAGACTGCGGCGGAACAGCACGGTCTGTATAGGAATGCGGCAGTTTTGACACATGGTAAAACGGTCGATGCGGTCGAATACCATGGGGCGTACCTCCGTGACGGTTCCGTCCTTCGCCACGAACATCGCCATGGCGCTGCCCAGCACGAGGTCCGCTTCCGGGTGCGCGCACAGCACACCCGCCAGCAGTTCCAGGTGATCGGGATAAAAGAAATCATCATCGTCCAGAAAGTTGCACAGCGCTCCCCGCGCCGCCGCAAGCCCCCGGTTGCCGTTGGCTGCACGGCCGTGGAACCGGCCATCGTTCAGATAGCGTATGGGCAGCTCCGCAAAATCCCGCTCCACCATTTCCCGTGCCGCAGGCGGGCCGTCCTCCGCGACGATGATCTCAAAACTGCGGTATGTCTGCCAGCGCAGGCTCTCCAGCGTGCGCTTCAGTGTCTGCGGCCTGCCGCAGGTGCGCACAATGACGGAAATGAGCGGCGTTTCCTGCGGCGGCGTAAATTTCCACAGGCCTCTGTCCGGTGAAAAGCCGCCTTCGAAGCGTGCCGGACGCGCGCCGTATTCGGCACGGTGAGAAAAACGCCAGAACAGGAAAGGCCACAGCTTTATAAAATGACGCAGATAATTTTTTGCCAGAACGCGGCGCACACCGTTGAAATGCAGCGGACGGCGAAGCGCGCCCAAATACATTTTATGCCCGCGCCAGATATCCCGCCAGGAGCCGAACTTATAACGCAGCAGCAGATTGCCGTAGAAGCTGCCCGCATATTCTCCCAATTTGGGGCCGCCGTTCTCATAGGAATAATGGGTGACGCGCGCTGCGGGCACGTATTGCAGCCGGTATCCTCCGGCGCGCAGCCGCCAGGAGAGGTCCACATCCTCGCAGTACATGAACAGATGTTCGTCAAAACCGCCGACAGACGTAAAAGCGGCGCGCCGGACGGCCAGCGCCGCGCCGCTGGCCCAGCTTGTCTCCAACGTTACGGGATCGATGTGATGCCCTGTTTCATAGGGAAGCTGACGGCACTCAAACGCCGCCGTTTCCTGCGGCGCGCGCACGGCGGCCTCGTCCAGGCGGAGGAATACGTCGGGCCAGACTTCGGTGTCCAAATTCAAAAAAAACAGCAGCGGCGCGCTCCCTTTTGCCGCGCCGCGGTTGCATGCCGCGCCGAACCCAAGGTTCGCGCCGTTTTCCGCCACGGTAAAGCCGCCGAAAGCCGGGTATTCCCCTGCCATGCGCCGCAGCTCCTCCAATGTGCCGTCGGTGGAGCCGTTGTCGGCGAAAACAAGGTGCAGCTCCTCCAGCGGATACTGCACGGCGGCCAGCGCGGCCACACATGCGCGCAGCCATTTCATGCTGTTGTAGGTCACCATCACGATATCATAACGCACGGTGTTTTCTCCCTTTTTCATCGTTGTCACGGCTCCGCCGGCGGATGCATTCATTGCTCCCGACACCGCTGCAGCGGCGGGGCGGAACTATTTTATAGCTTTGCACAGCAAAGCCATAAAAAGCTCATCTTAATGGCCGCAGGCCAGGGACGGCCTGCATGGCCCCCAAAAATAGGCCGTGGCTATTTTTTATAGTATAACACAAACCGGAAGGCAAAAAAAGCGGCGCGCGCCCTTTCTGCCCTCCGGCTCCTTCTTTTTTATTTCCTCAGCATTTTATGCGCTGCGCCGTGGAAAACGATGCATTTTCCGTTTACAGGCCCATGGCCGCACGCAGGGCCCCCGCTTTATCCGTCTGCTCCCATGCAACGCCCAGCTCCTCACGTCCCATATGGCCGTAGGCCGCAAGCTGACGGTAAATAGGCCTGCGCAGGCCCAGCTGCTCGATGATGGACGCCGGCCGCAGATCAAACACCTGTTCCACCGCGGCTTCGATGGCAGCCTCATCCGCCGCGCCTGTGCCGAAGGTGTCCACGCGGATGCTCACCGGCTCGGCCACTCCGATGGCGTAGGCAAGCTGCACCTCACACTGCTCGGCCAGCCCCGCGGCCACCACATTTTTGGCTACCCAGCGCGCGGCATAAGCCGCGCTTCGGTCCACCTTCGTGGGGTCCTTGCCGCTGAACGCACCGCCGCCGTGGCGGCCATATCCGCCGTAGGTGTCCACGATGATCTTGCGGCCCGTCAGGCCCGAATCGCCCTGCGGCCCGCCCACAACAAAACGGCCCGTGGGGTTGACATAGTATTTCGTCTGTTCGTCCAGCAGCTCGGCGGGAACGACAGGGCGGATCACATGCTCCAGAATATCTTTGCGCAGCGCCTCCATCTCCACCTCCGGAGCGTGCTGAGTGGAAATGACCACAGCGTCCACACGCACGGGCCTGTTGCCCTCGTATTCCACAGTCACCTGGCTCTTGCCGTCCGGGCGCAGATAGTCCAGCGTACCGTTCTTGCGCACGTCCGTCAACCGCTTTGCCAGCTTGTGCGCCAGCGAAATGGGCAGCGGCATCAGCTCCGGCGTCTCGCGGCAGGCGTAGCCGAACATCATGCCCTGGTCGCCCGCGCCGCCCGGGTTCACGCCCATGGCGATATCGGGGCTCTGCTCGTCGACATTGGAAAGCACGGCGCATGTGTCCGCGTCAAAGCCGTATTTGGCGCGGGTATAACCGATGTCCCGCACAACGTCGCGCACAATCTTCTGGAAATCCACATATCCTTCCGTGGTGATCTCACCCATGATATGCACAAGGCCCGTACTGGCAGTCACCTCACAGGCCACACGGCTGTTCGGGTCTTTTTCCAGCAGCGCGTCCAGAATGGCGTCGGAGATCTGGTCGCAGATCTTATCGGGATGCCCCTCGGTGACGGATTCGGAGGTAAAAAGTTTTCTTGCCATTTTTGTTTTCCTTTCTTGTTTCCTGCAAAAGCGCGTAAAAAAGGCCCGGCAGACAACACCGGGCCTTTGCATCAGCTTATCTTTCGGTGTTACCCGCAGGATTTGGCACCTTGCTGTTACAGCAGGTTGCCGGACGTCACAGGGCCTGTTCCCTCAGTCGCTCTTGATAAGGTTTATTCATTTGTGTATAACAGTATAGCAGAACACCATGCGCCTGTCAAGAGGCGGCCGGTTCTTTTTCGCCGAACACCAGACGGCTGATGGGCTTATACACAAGATACGTAATGACGCTGTTGATGGCCGCCTTGGCCAGGTTGAACGGGATGATGGCCGGCAGCAGCAGCTTCACCACCTCGCCCACAGGCGACCCCATAAACAGCGGTGTGAACACCAGGTTGCACACACACATCACGGCCGTCATGGCCAGCGTGCCCGCGGCAAGGCCCAGCAGCGCGGCCTTGCGCGTACGATGCGCCCGGTACAAATTGCCTGCCAGAAGCACAAACGTGCCCGTGGCCAGAAAATGCATGATGATGCCGATGGGGCCGCTGGCCGCGCTGACCGTTACGCCCTGGATCACGCATACCACGGCTGTGAGCGCCAGCCCCGCGGCCGGTCCGAACAAAAAGGTTCCGATGAAAATGGGGATGTCCGCGGGGTCATATTCAAGGAAAGGCGCGGCAGGTACCAGCGGGAAATGGATGAGCGCCACCAGGACGATGGCCAGCGCGGCCAGCATGGCCATCGTGGTGAGCTTGCGGGTATTGGCGGAAACATTGCGCATGGATAAAACCTCCAAAATAAAATTTCGAGGCCTGCTCGTGGGTGTCCGGGCCGCCGCCAAAACAAAAACGCCCTTCTGCGAAACGCAAAAGGGCGAAACATCTGGCACTGCCGCCGTTTCTTTCATCCGGACTCGACACACCGCGCAAAAACACGGCACGCACACCGTCGGCTTTGGAATTTCACCAAATCAGCGGTACATGCTGCGCATATACCGGTCGCGGGCTTTCACCGCCGGTGGGGAATCTCACCCCGCCCTGAAACAGACTTTCTGTACCATATTATAGCGCATTTTCGCGCGATTGCAATAGAACGGCCACAAATTTCCCGGCAAATATGTTATACTATGTATTATCTACTCAAACGGTTGGTTTTGCGTTCGGCACATCCGCGCGCGGAGCCGCAAAAGGAGGTACTGTTTTTGACCGAAACTGTGGAGACCATTGAAAATATTTCTCAAAACAGCAACACGCTGGTGCAGTGCCTTATCTGCGCCGCGTGGTTCGCCGGTTTTTTCATCGCCAGCCGTGTGTTCAAGCATGTGGTCGGCCCGCGCCTTACCCGAGCCGCGCAAAAAATTGAACGTCCCTATCTTTCCACGCTGCTGCAAAGCTTCATCCGGCCGTGCGCTCTGTTCATTGCGCTCATCGGCCTGTACATCGGCGTGCGGCTGCTGCCCTTTGATTTCATCCACACCGACGCATGGCGCACCGCGCAGAATCACGCCGTGCGTATCGCTTTCATCGTGCTGCTGGCCTGGGGACTGCTGGGGGCTTCCAAATGTGTAGAGCTGGCGCTTGTGGGCACGCGCAGCCGCTTTGACCTGGGCGCGGGCGATACCGTCATCCGGTTTCTGGAACGCATTTACAAGGCTGTGATCCTGCTGTTCGCAGGAGTACTCGTCGTCACCGAGATGGGCTACAATGTCAACAGCCTCATTGCCGGGCTGGGCCTGGGCGGCCTGACGTTTGCGCTGGCTGCCCAGGACTCCGCCAGCAACTTTTTCGGCGGCCTTGTCATTATTTTTGAAAAGCCCTTTGAACTGGGAGACTGGATCAGCACCGCATCTCTGGAGGGTTCGGTGGAGGACATCACCTTCCGCAGCACAAAGATCCGCACGCTGGCCAATGCCCTCACCGTTGTGCCCAACTCCAAGCTGTGCGGAGAGCCCATCACCAACTGGACACGTATGAAAATGCGGCTGGCGCAGTTTACGCTGGGCCTGACCTACGGAACGCCCAAGCGAACCGTGGAAGCCGTAACGAACCGGGTACGCGCCATGCTGGAAAACCACCCCGGCGTACACAGCGAGACCGTGCAGGTACGCCTTTCCGAATTCGCAGACAGCAGCATCGACATTGCCGTGCAGTTCTACACCAAAACCACCGACATCGTGGAATACCGCGCGGTAAAAGAGGACGTCAATCTGCGCATCATGGACATCATGGCCGGGGAGGGCGCCTCTTTCGCGTTCCCCTCCCGCAGCATTTACATTGAAAACGCGCCGTCCCTGCCGGACGGCAAAGGAGGACTACAATGAAAAAAATAACAGCCTTTGCATTTTGTCTGACGCTGGCGTTTTTCCTCGCCGCCTGCGGTAAAGCTCCCGTTTCTTCCACGGGCGGCGCTTTCCTGCCGCCGGCTTCTTCCGGCAGCGCTGCATCCTCCGGCGCGTTATCCACAGCGGGCGGCGCTTCCTCCGCGCCCGCGTCTTCCAGCTCGTCCCCGAGCAGCGAATCCCCCTCTGTGGATACCTCCGGCTGGACGCGCCGCTTCATATCCCTGCCTGTCATGCATCCGGACGGCGGCGCCGGTGAAAAAGCCCTCGTCATCCTCAGCGCGCCCACGGACTGGGAGTACGACAATTACACAACCTTTACGCGGGACGGTATCAAGGTTGCCGAAGTTCTGAACCTGTGGCCCGCCGCCTCCGGTGCGTCTCCGTTCACAGACGCCATGACGGAGCCGTATGCGGACAACAGCTTTTACCCCGAGGGATACGGCCTGCTTTCCACCGAAGACACGGAGCTGAACGGCAATGCGCTGCGCATCCTGCATATGAAGACCTGGCCCGATGACGCGGACAAGCCCTGGTATCCCCAGTATATGTTTTATGAACTGGACGGCTATGTGGTGGAGCTGCATTTCCTTACGGATGAAGAGAACGGCCGCAGCGCGGACATTTTCCGCGCCGTACTGGGCACGATGGAATTGCATTTCAGCGAAAAAGAGGCCGGCGGCAGTTCTTCTTCAGGCGGCGCCTGACCGGCTTTCTTCTTCATCCTCTTTTCTCATCCTTTGCGGGGCGGCTTCGGCCGCCCCGCTTTTTACAGCTTTGCAAAGCCAGACCAGCGGAGTGTTCCGGCCCACGGCCCTAAAATTACGGTGTGGGACGCAAAGTGGACGGATGCATATAAAAATATGCCGGACCGGCCGCGGCCATTTTTATAAAAATCCTGTTTTTCCTATTGACAGCGTGTGTATACAGGTATATATTGTATATACAGTATATATACAATATTTCCGAGGTGACTCATGGATATCATCATCAGCAATGCCAGTGGTAAGCCCATTTACGAGCAGATCACAGTGCAGATCAAAAGCCAGATCCTTTCCGGCGCGCTCACGGCGGGGGACGCCCTGCCCAGTATGCGCACGCTGGCCAAGGAACTGCGCATCAGTGTGATCACCACGAAACGCGCCTACGAAGACCTGGAGCGCGACGGCTTTATCGAAACCGTTGCGGGAAAGGGGAGCTTCGTGGCCTCAAAGAACGCAGAATTCCTGCGCGAAGAAGCGCTGCGGCGGGTGGAGGCTGCCTTACAGCAGGCTGTGGACACCGCGTCGCGCAGCGGCGTATCGCCGCAGGAGCTGCGCCAGATGCTGGAACTTTTATTGGAGGGAAATTAGAATATGAACAGCGCGATCGAAGTGCGCGGGCTTTGCAAGCATTACAGGGATTTCTCCCTGCGGGACGTCTCGTTTACCGTACCGGGCGGCTCTATCATGGGCTTTATCGGCGAGAACGGCGCGGGCAAAACCACTACAATCAAATCCATTCTGGGCCTGCTGCACACGGATGGAGGCTCCATCTCGGTACTGGGGCGCGACCCTGTCACGGACCGCCGCGCCATCGGGCAGGATATCGGCGTTGTGCTGGACGGCAGCTTTTTCTACGAGGGCATGCGCGCGAAGGATATCTCGGCCGTGATGAGCCGCCTGCACAGCCGATGGGACAAAGAGTCGTTCGCGTCGTACTGCAAGCGGTTCGCTCTGCCCATGGAAAAACCGTTTAAGGAATTCTCAAAGGGCATGCGCGCCAAGCTGGCGCTCACCACGGCGCTGGCGCACCATCCCAAACTGCTGGTGCTGGACGAGGCCACCAGCGGGCTGGACCCCGTAGTGCGCAGCGAAATGCTGGATCTGTTCCTGGAATTCATTCAGGATGAGGAGCACAGCATCCTGCTCTCCAGCCACATCACCAGCGACCTGGAAAAAGTGGCGGACTATATCACGTTCATCCACGCGGGAAAGATCGTGTTCAGCAAAACAAAGGACGATATCCTGGAGCAGTACGGCGTGGTGAAATGCGAAAAAGCGCGCGCCGCGGCCCTGGACGGCGCGCATATATTGGGCCGGCGCGACAGCAAATTCGACGCCGAGCTGCTGGTGGACAACCGGCCCGAAGTGGCCCGCCTGTACCCCGGCATACTGACGGAGCAGGCCACCATTGACGATATCATGACTTTTTTTGCCAAAGGAGCGTACGACGCATGACCGGACTGATGCTGAAAGATATGTATTCTCTTCGCACTTATTTTCTCAAGCAGCTCGCGCTGATGACTGTGCTGTATTTGGCCATCTCCGTGGGCCTGATGAAAAACTTCTCTTTTCTTTCCCCGATGCTGACGATGAGCGTGGTGATGATGCTCATTTCCAGCTTCAGCGTGGACGAAGCATCCAGGTGGGATTCCTACGCGCTGACACTGCCCGTCACGCCCCGGGCCATCGTGGGCGCGAAATATCTGCTTTTTTACGGCGCTCTGCTGGGTACGGGCGTTATCGCATCTGTCCTGTGCGGCGTGCTGGACAGTTTTACCTACCGCAACGGCTTTCTTGAGATCGCGGCCAGCACCGGCGGCGTCATCGTCGTATACATGCTTGTCACCGTGTTCATGCTGCCGTTGTTTTTTAAGCTGGGTGCAGAAAAGGCCCGCGTTGCCATGACACTGTGCTTTATCCTCCCCTTTCTGCTCATCGTCTGGGGCTTCAGCTGGCTCGGTGACGGAGCCGCAGCTTTTGTTGAGAGCCTTCCCTGGCCGATGATCGCCACGGTGGGCGGCCTTATTCTGGTGCTGCTGTGCGCCGCCTCCTTTTTCGTGTCTGTGAAATTTTACGAGAGCAAGGAGTATTGAGATGAAAAACAGCCGTCGCTGCTCCAAATGCGGCGGTTCGGACATCGTCCGTATACCGGACCGCCGCGGCCGCTGCGCCAGCGGGAACAATATTTATACTTCCAACTTTGAAAACTTCGGCAAGATACCGGTCATCCGCTATGTGTGCTGCAGCTGCGGCTATGTGGAAAACTGGGTGGAAGATCCTGCCTCCCTGCAGGCCATCCGCACGCGCTTCGGTTAACTTGCAAATGGAAAACCGCTCCCGCCGCACGCCCATTGAATGGGCTGCAGGGAGCGGTTTTGTTTTTCTTTTATGGTTCAGCGGCGGCGCTCTGCGCGGGCCGTGCGGCTCTATCCGCGGGCCTGCCCGTAATATGCGCCCGGGCCGTGCTTCCGCAGGAAGTGCTTGTCCTGCACATATTGGGGCGCAGGAGCCGCGCCCGAGTCGATCTGAACCGTCAGAAGCGCCATTTTCGCCACTTCCTCCAGCACCGCGGCATGATATACAGCCTGAGCCGCGTCTTTGCCCCATGCGAAAGGCCCATGGCTGCGGCAGATGACACCGGGCACATGGACCGGATCAATGTCCCTCGCACGGAATGTCTCAACGATGACCGTTCCGGTATTTTTCTCGTAATCTTCTTCCACCTCCGCGCCCGTGAGAGAGCGCGCGCAGGGCACCGGCCCGTAGAAATAGTCCGCATGTGTTGTGCCGTAGCACGGGATATCCCGTCCGGCCTGTGCCCAGGCCACCGCATGGACGCTGTGAGTATGCACCACGCCTCCGATCTCAGGGAATGCCCGATACAGCTCCAGATGCGTTTTTGCGTCCGATGACGGATGGAGCGCCCCTTCCACGCTGTTTCCATTCATATCCAGCACCACGAGGTCTTCCGGGCGCAGCGCAGAATATTCCACCCCCGACGGCTTGATGACCATCAGGCCCTTGCTCCGGTCAATACCAGACACATTCCCCCATGTGTATGTGACAAGGCCCCGGCGAGGCAGCTCCAGATTGGCCTCATATACCGCTTTGCGCAGTTCTTCCAGCATATGGCCTCCCCTCCCTTAGCGCAGCGCGGCCGCGGCGGCTTTTTCCACCGCCAGCCCGCTTTTGTAATCCGTCAGAAAGCGCGCGAAACCCGCCGTATCGGCAGCGTCCGGCTGCTGCACGCTGCCCTGCGCTCCCCGGAACACCGTGTCAGCCAGATATTCTTCCAGCGTTTGGCCTTCGGCCCGGCGCACGCAGTAAGCCGCCAGAAGCGCCATCCCCCAAGGGCCGCCCTCTCCCGCTGTTTCCATCACGGCCACAGGCACGCCCAGCGCGCCCGCCAGCAGCTTCTGCCCCGCCACCGGAGTCTTGAACAGCCCGCCGTGGCCCAGCAGCGTGTCCAGCCGCACACCTTCCTCCACCAACAGGATATCCATGCCCAGCTTCAGCGTTGCCATTGCCGCGTAAAGCTGCACACGGGCAAAATTGGCCAGTGTGAAGCGTGCATCCGGACGGCGCATAAACAGCGGCCGTCCGCTCTCCACACCTGTCACCGGTTCGCCGGAGTAATAGTTGTAGCTCACAAGGCCGCCGCAATCCGCTTCGCCTTCCAGCGCCTTTTGATAGAACAGGTCGTAAAGGCGCGGCTTTTCCAGCTTCGCGCCGGCGGCTCCGGCCATTTCGCCCAGCACGCGCACCCATGCGTCCAGATCAGATGTGCAGGTGTTGCAGTGTACCATCGCCACCGGTCGCCCCGTGGGGGTGGTGACCATATCGATCTCCGGATACACCCTGGCGAGCGGGCGTTCCAGCACCGCCATGGCAAACACGCTGGTGCCCGCCGAAACATTGCCCGTGCGCACGCCCACGCTGTTGGTGGCTGCCATGCCCGTGCCCGCGTCCCCCTCCGGAGGGCACAGCGGCACACCGGGGCGCAGCACGCCGGTGGGATCCAGCAGACACGCGCCCTCCGCTGTCAGCGTGCCCGCGTCCGCGCCGGCGCAAAGCACCCGGGGCAGAACATCCGCAAGGCGGTAAGGCATACCTTCCTGCGCCAGAAGCGCGTCAAATGTTTTTTCCATTCCCGCGTCGTAACCACATGCCGCGCTGTCAATGGGGAACATGCCCGACGCTTCGCCCACGCCCAGCACCCTTTCCCCCGTCAGCCGCCAGTGCACATAGCCCGCCAGCGTGGTCAAATATGCAATGTCCCGCGCATGGGGCTCACCGTCCAGTATCGCCTGGTACAGATGCGCAACGCTCCACCGTTGTGGAACGTTGAACGCAAACCGCTCCGTCAGCAGCGCCGCGGCGCGTTCTGTTGTCGTGTTGCGCCAGGTGCGGAAGGCTGCAAGCTGCGCGCCGTCCCGCGCAAAGGGCAGGTATCCGTGCATCATACCGGAAACACCCATTGCGCCCACGGTATGCAGCGGCGTGCCGTACCGCTCCTGAACCTGCCGGGCCAGCCGGGCAAATGCATCCTGCACGCCCGCCCATACGTCATCCAGGGCATAGGTCCAGTATCCGTGCTCCAGACGGTTTTCCCAATCGTGCGCACCGCTGGCCAGCACAGCATGCTCCGGCCCAATGAGCACCGCTTTGATGCGCGTAGAGCCAAGCTCCAGCCCCAGCGCTGTTTTTTCAAGCTGTATTTCCGCCATGAATCTCCTTCCTCTCATCTCCGACAATTCCAATCGAACGGCCGGGATGCGCGATGGCGCATCCCGGCCGTAGTTTTCCTTTACCCTCATCCGGGCAGTCCGGCCGCAAAACAAACCCGTAAATATTATACAAACGGATTCTCGCCGGGGTACGGCAGGCTCCTGGGCTGATTGTAGGCAATGTCCGTCACGCCCAGATACTTGAACACCTCAAACAGCGCCTTGCCCCAGTGCCCGAACGCCACCGCGCCGTGGTGCGGGTAACGCTTTGCAATCAGTACATGGCGGTAGAAGCGGTCCATCTCCGGAATGGCAAACGCTCCGATGGAGCCGAAGCTCTCGCAGTCCACGTCCAGCACCTGCCCCTGCGCGACGTATGCCTTCAGCTGTGTGTCCGCGGTGGACTGCAGACGGAAGAACGTGATATCGCCGGGCTTGATGTTGCCTTCCATGGTGCCGCGTGTGATGTCCGGCTCCGGTAGCTCCGGCTCCAGATCGCGTTTCATGATGAGCTGATAGCCCATGTGCGGGTCTTTCAGCATCGCACAGCTGGTGTTGCCGCAATGGAAGCCCATGAAGGTCTCGGGCAGGCGCACATCGTATCTGCCCCCGATGGCTTTGTCGTAAATGGATGCGGGCACGGTGTTGTTGATGTCCAGCAGCGTGGTGGGCGCGCCGGAAACGCACACGCCGATGTACTCGGACAGCGCGCCGTAAATATCCACCTCGCAGGAAACGGGAATTCCCATGGCCGCAAGGCGGCTGTTTACATAACAGGGCACAAATTTGAACTCCGTCTGGAACGCGGGCCAGCACTTGTTGGCAAACGCCACATACTGCCGCGCGCCTTTGTGGGCCTCGGCCCAGTCCAGCAGCGTCAGCTCGTACTGGGCCAGACGGGGCAGAACACCCGCATACTTGTTGTTTCTGCCCAGCTCCGCCTGCATCTCGGCCATTTTGGCCGGAATGCGCGGGTCGTCCGCATGCTTGTTGTAGGCGACCAGTAAATCCAGCTCGCTGTTTTCTTCCACCGCCACGCCCAGGTCGTACAGCGCTTTGATCGGCCCGTTGCACGCCAGAAAATCATCGGGACGCGGGCCGAAGGTAATCAGCTTCAGCCCTCTCAGGCCCAGGATGGCCCGGGCGATTGGCACAAATTCCGCCACCTTTTCAGCCAGCTCCGGCGCCGTACCCACGGGATATTCGGGAATATACGCCGTTTTTCCCCGCAGGCCCAGATTGTAAGAGCAGTTGAGCATACCGCAGTAGGCGTCGCCGCGCCCGTCGTGCAGGTCTCCGTCGCCCTCGGCCGCGGCCGCATACATAATAGGCCCGCTGAACCATTCGGCAATCAGCGTTTCCGGCGTTTCCGGGCCGAAATTCCCCAGGAACACGACCAGCGCATTCACGCCCGCAGCCTGCACATCCTCCACGGCCCGCCTGGCGTCCAATTCATTTTCCACCGTGACGGGACACTCGTACAGGCCCTCGCCATAGGCAGCCTTTATCGCTGCGCGGCGCCGCTCGGACAGCGCCATAGGGAAGCACCCGCGGCTCACCGCAATGATGCCCAGCTTTACTTCGGGAATATTTGCAAACATCTCCATCTCTCCTTTTCTGTTGTCCGGCCAGCTCACAGGCTGTCCGAAATATCGATATTTTCTCCTGCAAGGCCCACATAAGCGCCCTGTGCGGCTTCGTCCGACGCAGCGTGTGCCAGCAGCCATTTATTGCGCGCCCACAGCAAAGCATCCTCCCCGCCGCGCTGTACAACGGACGGCTTTTCGGTATTGGTGCCGCGCGGCAGCACAACGGCCGTGCAGAAGCCTTCCGCCGCATTTGTATGGCAGGGCGCATAGTGCAGCGTGGTGGCGTACACCTCCACGGCCATACCCGCCGGCACGCGGAACGCCTTTACTTTTCCGGTGTCCAGCACCCCGTTTTCGATCTCGTCCTGCTTTCCCAGCAGCAGGATAAAATCCCGCGCGCCCACATTCACCTCGCTGTCCCGGTGGTATTCCAGGCAGTTCAGCCTTGTGTTGTAGCCCCAGCACAGGCCCAGCTGTATGGGCATCCCTCCATAGGCGTTATTTTGCAGCGCGCCGTACAGCGCACATTCCTCCAGTACGGGGATGGAAGGTTCGTAGGCCGTGCCCTGCTCCGGCATGGGGATGGACCGCATGGCCGCACACAGAGGCGCGGTGTCGTAACCCTCCAGTATTTTGCCGTACGGGCGGAACGCCGCGTCTGTAACAGAATAAATTTTCATCGCACTTCTCTCCTTCGTCTTTGTAAACGCATACCGGGCCGCCGTTTACAGCAGCTTTGGAAACAACGCCCGGCATACCGGATAGATCTGTCGGAACTGTCGGTAGCGTTCCTCGTACAGCGCCGTCAGGGAAGCGTCCGGCTCCACGGTATCCACTGTGCGCACCAGCGCGGAACATGCCTGCGCCACGGTCTCATATTCTCCGCAGGCAACCATCGCCAGCAATGCCGCTCCGTAGCCCGGGCCTTCGGAGGTTTTCACCACATCCAGCGGAATTCCCAGCACATTGGCCAAAATGCGTTTCCATAGCATGGAGCGCGAACCGCCGCCGCAGATATTGGAGCGCGGAACGGAAAGCCCCAGCCCTTTCGATACTTCAAAAGAATCCCGTATGGCGAACGCCACGCCTTCCAGCATGGCCTGCGTCATATCCGCACGGGCGGTGTCCATCGTCATTCCCACAAACATTGCGCGGGCGTTGGTGTCGTTGATAGGGCTGCGATCGCCCATCAGGTATGGCAGGAAATACACATGATTCCTGCCCAGCATTTCGGGTGCGATCTTTGCTTCTTCGCCCTTGTAGTCATTCGTGCCGATGATCGCATCCTGCCACCATTTGTTGCAGCTGGCTGCGCTGAGCATACAGCCCATCAGATGCCAGCCGCCGTCCGCATGGGCAAAAGCGTGCAGGCCGTTGGTGGCGTCCACGCCAAACTTTTCCGAGGAAATAAAAATGGTGCCTGAAGTGCCCAGAGAGATATTGCACCTGCTGTCCGCATGGGCCGCTCCTGTGCTCACCGTCCCGGTGCCCACGGCCGCCGCCGCGTTGTCCCCCGCACCCGCGCATACCGTCACGCCCTGCGGCAGGCCCAATGCCGCAGCGGTCTCCGGAAGCAGCGTGCCCACGGGTGCAAAGCTTTCGTACAGGCGCGGCATCTGGCTTTCCGAAATGCCGCACAAAGCCAGCATGTCGCGGCTCCAGCACTTGTGCTCTACATCCAGCAGCAGCATACCGGATGCGTCGGAGTAATCCGTAGCATGCACACCGGTCAGGCAGTAGACAAGATAGTCCTTGGGCAGCATGATTTTCCGAATACGCGCGAACAGCTCCGGCTCATGCTTTTTCATCCAGAGCAGCTTGGGCGCTGTAAAGCCGGCAAACGCGATGTTTCCCGTGCGCGCGCTGAGCACCGGGCGCCCCACCGTATCGTTCAGCCAGGCTGTTTCTTCGGCGGTACGGCCGTCGTTCCACAAAATGGCCGGGCGCAGCACCGCGTCCGTTTCATCCAGCGCAACAAGGCCGTGCATCTGGCCGCCCACGCCCATGCCGCGCACCTCCCGCGCGTCAAAGCCGGCCAACAGCTCCGGCACGCCCTCCCGGCACGCCGTCCACCAATCCCCGGGGTCTTGCTCGCTCCAGCCCGGATGTGGGAAGCAGAGCGGATATTCTTTGGAAACGGTATTCCGCACACAGCCTTTTTCATCTACCAGAAGAAGCTTGCAGGCCGAAGTACCAAGGTCGATACCAATATACAGCATAGACACACCTCCTGTTGTCTCTTTCAGTATACCGCTGCAGCGCCCTGCTCTCTTTGACGATTCCGCATTTTAAATTAGACAAATTAGCTGTTTTTGAACTTTTGCTATTCTGTCCAGACGGAAAGGTGTTTCTTTATTCAAAACAGCAAAACCCGCCGGAGGCAAACGCCCCGGCGGGTATCCGTTTCCGGCCTGATATCTGCCCGCATGCCTTCCTCACCGGTTTGCGCATCGTACGGCTTATACGCCGGGAGCGTATTTCGCCTCGAAACGTTCCAGCAGTTCCAGGCTTTTTTCACGGGAATAAAACCGTTCCAGTGAATGGAGGCTGTGGTGTACCTGCATTTCATCCAGCACCGGGCTCTGGGGCTGACGGCTGTACTCCTCCGGCGTCATACCCAGCCGCTTTTGAAACGCCGCTGAAAAATACCTGTAATCGGAAAAACCGGACGCTACGCATACATCCAGCATTCGCCGCTGTCCCGCGGCGATGAGCTTGCACGCGCAGTGAAAGCGTACCGTATTCACATACTCCTGAAAGCTCTGTCCCAGCGCCTCTTTTACAAAATGCGAAAGATAGCTCATGGAACGGCGCTCGGCCCGGGCAAAATCCGACAGGCGTATCTTGTGCATATAGTTCTGGTCCACAAAACGGATGAGCCGCAGCAGGCGCGCGTTCCGCCGCTCGCGTTCGGCATTTTCCTCTGCCGTGAGCAGAACATGCGGCGCCGCAGCCAGCAGGCGGTACATCAGCAGGTGCACGTGTCCGGCACAGCACAGCTCGTAGCACGCGGGGCGCTCCAGATATGCGCGCATCACGTTCAGCAGGCCGCGCTGCACCTGCGCAAAAACGTCAGGAGACAAATATATGCCGGGGCACACGCCGCCTGTCCGGATGTTCCGTATGGCGGGAAAGCATCCCGCAAGCATCGTGGGAGCAACCTGCAGGCACAAAAAGGTGCAGTTCTCCTCCACCTTATGGAATTCATGAGTCTGCTGCGGGTCGAACAGCACCATCTCACCAGACTGTGCCACGTGCCGGAAGGGTCCCGCCTGCACGGAGAGTCTTCCCTCCATCAACCAGATCAGTTCGAATTCCTCATGAACATGCGGCGTGCGGTAATCCACTGTGTCAAAAAAAATCCGCAGCCCGTCGATCTGCGGGTGTTGAATAATCTCGGTTTCGTTCATGCGCTTCCCCTTCTTTCCACTTTTCGGGCCGCCGCACGCCGGCATTTGAAACAAGCCCGAAGAACAGCGGTCTCTGTCCTTCGGGCTTGTTTTGATTTTCCCATGTGCTTGCTTCATTGCTTCCGGTAAAAAAACTGCTGCCCTATACAGCCTTAAAACCGAAGCAGATTCAGCCCGATCTGTTCGTCGTAGTACCGGTCCACGGTTCCCTCCAGGATATTGACCACCATTTCACAGGTGGCGCTCACCACCGCTCTGTTCAGGTGTCCGCCAAAGACCTCTCCCTTATCATTGCCCGCGCTCATGTGCAAATGGCAATAAAACGCTCCATCCATGGTATTGATCGTTCCGGTCAGAGAAACGATTTCAAAGCTGCCGCTGAAATCATTTGCAAGATACTTCTTATCATCTGTTTTGAACACACCCACAGTAAAACGGTCGACTGCACCAAGCGCCTGAACGCTGGCCAGCTTTATCCGTTCCTTCAAGGCAAGCTCTTTTACCTGCTCCAGTATCTCCTCGCCCTTATCCAGCCGCACTATGATGGTTTTGTCAAATCTTCTGTATTCCAATATCTTCACTCCCACTCGTTGCTGAGTATCATATTCTAACGAATTTTGCTTTGGAAATAATTATTTGATATATCCATATCATCCAGCCTATAGTTATCAATTTGTTATCAGGTGTGATAACGGTAGACAGCGCACATCACCTTTTCTCTGGTAGTTTGCGACTCTATTATACCATGACGCCGCAAAGCGGCCCCAACAAAACCGCACCTGCCGCGGTTTTGCATGGTTCAATGTTCTCAAAGCCCTGTGCGCCAGCACAGGAGCGTGTGCAGCGCACACACTCAGCCGCGTAAGCGGCAACTTTGAGGTTATTATACCATGACGCCGCGAGGCGACCCCAACAAAACCGCACCTGCTGCGGTTTTGCATGGTTCAATGTTCTCGAAGTCCTGTGCGTTAGCACACAAGCGTGTGCCATGCACACGCGCAGCCGCGCAAGCGGCGGCTTTGAGGTTATTATGCCATATTTCTAAGCTCTCACTTCGCGTACCGCTCGTGTTCACTAAGAAACATGGTATCTATGCCGCTAAACTCATGCTTCGCCTGTGGCTCGCATGCGCTAACCGGATATATTATACCACAATTAGGCTGAAAAGGACCGCCCGCATTTAAATAGGCCCGACCGGTGCAAGGAACAGCACTTTTCATTTCATTTTTTCCAACGCACGAAATACTTGTCGATATCTGTCTCTGCTCTCCGCTCTGCACACACAGTAGTAGGTCGCCTCTGCCTGTTCGTCAATAATGGGAATTACAACTCGATTTTGAGGAACG
Source organism: Ruthenibacterium sp. (assembly GCF_017421385.1). Lineage (NCBI taxonomy): Bacteria > Bacillati > Bacillota > Clostridia > Eubacteriales > Oscillospiraceae > Ruthenibacterium > Ruthenibacterium sp. The sequence goes on from NZ_JAFOIN010000032.1 coordinate 59,218, forward strand.
CCGTCCCGCTCCATGTGAGCGTCCGTAATAAAAGAGGGAAACGCTCCTGTTCCCGCCACTTCTCCAAACGCGTCCCATTCGTTCATCATAAGGAAATGTGCATTCGGCAGCTTTTCCCGACAGAAGCTGTGCCAGAAGCCAATATCTGTATACAGGAGAAGATTTTGCCCATCAATGTCCGCCGGGGTAAGCGCCTTTCGGTTCGCTAAAGGGTGCTCCAGAGGGACCGAAAGGAACAGACGCTCTGTTCGGAATGGTTGCCCATACAGATCAATATCCGGGGGACTATGGGTAACAATGAGTTGGTACATCTCTTTATTCAGACCAGCCAGCAATTCTTCATCTGAGTTTTTCATCTCCGTGGAAACGTTCATTTGAGGATAGAGCCTGGAGAGCAGCGGCAACAAGTCCCAGAGAGGCACCGGGGCGCAGCCCCCCACAGAGAGAGTGCGGCGGCTTCGGTCAAAAAGGCGCAGCCTCTCCTCCATCTCCCTACTCTGCTCCAGCAATTTTTCTCCTAACTGAACAGCCATGATGCCATTCTCATTAAGAGCAATCTTGTTCTTTGATCGTTCAAACAAAGATACCCCAAGACTTTCCTCCAGTTTTTTCATGGATTGGCTTAAAGCAGGCTGGGAGATATGCAGTTTCTCCGCCGCCCCAGACAACGTGCCCTGCCGGGAAAAGGCTATAAGCTGCTCCAATAAATAAAGTTCCATCATAGGCCCCTCTCAGTATTTGTTTTAATTATAGCATATTTGGAAATAAATATTGTACTTTCCCAAAAATTCTTGCTATCATGACATCATAAAATTCAAGGAGGTTCTCCCAAATGGATGATATCACTCTGAACAATGGCGTAAAAATGCCCCCGGAGGGTTTTGGTGTCTTTCAGATTCCCGGCCCTACACAGTGTGAGCAGGCGGTTCTGGACGCTATCAGTTTCGGTTATCGCCTAATCGACACCGCCGCCGCCTATATGAACGAGCAGGCGGTAGGTGCCGCTCTGAAGAAATGCGGCGTTCCCCGTGAAGAACTGTTTGTCACCACAAAGCTGTGGGTGCAGGATGCCAGCTACGAAGGAGCGAAGGCGGCAATCCAGCGTTCCCTGGACAACCTGAGTTTGGATTACTTGGATTTATATCTTATTCACCAACCCCTTGGCGACTATGTAGGGGCTTACCGTGCTATGGAGGAAGCCTACCAAAAGAAGGAGCTCCGAGCCATCGGCGTATGCAATTTCTATCCCTCCCGGCTAGCCGATCTGTGCGAAACAGTAGACGTGATCCCCGCCGTTGACCAGGTAGAGCTTCACCCTTTCTTCCAGCAGGAGGATGCCTTGGCACTAATGAAGGAGTACGGTGTCGTTCCCGAAGCCTGGGGGCCTTTTGCCGAGGGTAAGTTCGGCATTTTTACCCACCCGGTTTTAACGAAGATTGGGAGCAAGTACGGCAAGTCCGCCGCCCAAGTGGCCCTGCGTTGGAATGTTCAGCGGGGAGTAGTCGTTATCCCGAAGTCCGTTCACAAGGAGCGCATAGAGCAGAATCTTGATATTTGGGACTTCCAGCTCTCTCAGAAAGACATGGAGGAAATCTCCGGGTTAGATGTGGGGCATAGCGAGATCGTCAGCCACGATGATCCCGGCTTTATCAAAATGCTCCATGGCTTGAAGATACACGACTGACAAGAGCAGAAGAGCAAAATACAGGAGGCCGGCATCCACCGGCCTCCTGTATTTTTGTATGTCGAAAACCACTCGCTAGGCGAGTGGTTCAAAAGAAGACTAATGTCGATAATGGGAAAAGAAAAACTCCCTTTGCTATACTGGAAGTGCGGTCTGCGAACTGCACAAGCAAGCAAAGGGAGGACATTCGAA
>NZ_JAFOIN010000033.1:0-24116 GCF_017421385.1 Ruthenibacterium sp.
CGATGGCCTCGCGGCCCAGGCCGCTCTGTCCGATCTCCTCCTTCAGCGACGCAATGGTCGCATCGTTGTGGGCAATGTCGTTTTCAAGCACCGCGATGCGGGAATCCGCCCCGGCGATCTCCTCCGTTATGGCCCGTATTTCCGCGTTGCAGCGGTCGGCTTCGGTGATCAGATGCTCGATCTCCGCGCGGGTGCTCTCGGTCTCGGCGTCAATGGCCTCGATCTCCCGCCCGGCGCGGGCATAGTCCGCGCCCGCGATCTCAATTTTGCGCTGCTGCTCGCGCACCGTGTCCCGCGCTTTCTGCACGGTGTCCACCCAGAGCGTTACCTCCAGGCCCTTGCGGCGCTCGGCCAGCTCCAGATACTGCTTTGCCTTTTTGCTCTCCCTCTCCAGCGGGCCCACGCGCTCCTCCAGCTCGCCCAGGATATCCCGCAGGCGCACCAGATTTTCCTCGGCGGAGGCCAGGCGGCGCTCGGCCTCATTTTTGCGGTAGCGGTATTTGGCGATGCCGGACGCTTCCTCAAAAATTTCCCGGCGCTCGTTTGATTTCGCGCCCACGATCTCTGCGATGCGGCCCTGCCCGATAACGGAATAGCCGTCGCGGCCCAGGCCCGTGTCCAGGAACAGCTCATAGATGTCCTTGAGGCGCACATTCTGCCCGTTTACGGAATATTCGCTGTCGCCGGAGCGGTAATACTTGCGGCCGATCGTCACCTCGTCGTTGTCCACGTCGATGCGCCTGTCGGTGTTGTCCACCACAAGGCTGACGCTGGCAAAGCCCATGGCACCGCGCTGCTGCGTGCCGCCGAAAATGACGTTCTCCATCTTGCCGCCGCCGCGCAGCTGCTTGGCGCTTGTCTCGCCCAGCACCCAGCGAATGGCGTCGGATATATTGCTTTTTCCGCTGCCGTTGGGGCCCACCACAGCGGTGATGCCTTTGCCGACGGTAATGCGCGTGCGGTCTGGAAAGGATTTAAAGCCCTGTATTTCAAGCGCCTTCAAAAACATGGAAAAACTCCTTACTTACGAGTATAGGGACATTTTGCCCGGCGCGGCAGGCCCCGCGTCAATATCCCATCAGGGCCAGGGCTTCCTTCGCCGCCTGCTGCTCGGCCAGCTTTTTGCTGTGCCCCTCGCCCTTGCCGATGCAGTTGGAATTGAGGTGCACCTCCACCACGAAATGCTTGTTGTGGTCCGGGCCGGATTCGTCGGTCACCACATAGCGCAGGCGCTCCTCCGGGTTCTGCTGCACGATCTCCTGCAGCTTTGTCTTGTAATCCTCTTCGGCGGCGGCGTCCGTGAGCGCGCCGGCGACAAACGGCAGGATGAACGCCCGCGCCGTTTCCATGCCGCCGTCCAGGTACAGCGCCGCGATGACCGCCTCGAACGCGTCGGACAAAATGCTCGGGCGGCAGCGTCCGCCGCCGCGCTCCTCGCCCCTGCCCAAACGCAGATAATCGCCCAGGGATATCTGCTTTGCAAATTCAAACAGCGCCGCCTCGCACACAAGGCTGGCGCGCATGCGCGTCAGTTCGCCCTCGGGCATGTTCTTGTGCGTGAACAGGTATTCGGCCACCACGATGGACAACACCGAGTCGCCCAGAAATTCCAGCCGTTCATTGTGGCGCACGCCGTGCTTCGCCTCGTTGGCGTAGGAGGTATGCGTCAGCGCCGTCACCAGCAGCGCCGGGTTCTTAAAATGATGATGAAGAGCCTCTTCCAGCTCGTGTGTCTCGCGCATCGTTCCAGATCCTTCCTTTGTTGCGGATGGCGGCCGTCCCGCCGGGGCTGTTTTGCGAAAGCGCGCCGCGCGCGCCTTTCCGGCGGCCGTTACGCCCCGGCTTCCTCTGTCTGGGCCACGGCGGCCAGCTTTTCGCGCATGCTCTCCACCGCGCCGCTTTCCACGCACAGCTTTGCCTGCCGGACGGCGTTTTTGAACGCCTTTGCATTGGACGAGCCGTGGGCCTTGATGACGGGCTTCGTCACGCCCATCATCAGCGCGCCGCCGTGTTCGTCGGCGTCCAGCTTTTTCTTAAAATCCTTCATGCCGCCCTTTACCATCAGATAAGCCAGCTTGCTTTTCAGGTCCGCCATGAACACGTTTTTGATCTCGCCCACCAGCATCTTGGCCACGCCCTCGGTGAGCTTCAAAATCACATTGCCCGTAAAGCCGTCGCACACAACAACGTCCACATTGCCCTGGGGCACGTCCTTGGGCTCAACATTGCCGGCAAAACGGATGTTTTTATTATACTTCAAAAGCCGGTGCGCCTCAACATAGGCCGGGGTGCCCTTTGTCTCCTCCGCACCGTTGTTCACAAGGCCCACGCTGGGGTTTGCGCGGCCCATCACTTTCTCCATGTACACGCTGCCCATCGTGGCAAAGGCGCTGAGCATCTCGGGCCGGCATTCCACATTTGCGCCGGAGTCCAGCAGCAGATAGGGCTGCTTCGCGCCCGGAATGACGGTGCCGATGGCCGGGCGCTTCACGCCCCTGAGCCGCTTGACGATGAGCGTTGCTCCCGCCAGCAGCGCGCCCGTGGAGCCTGCCGAAACGAAGGCGTCGCCCTCGCCGGCGGCCAGCATGCGCAGGCCCACCACCATGGACGAATCCTTTTTGCCGCGGATGGCCGCCGTAGGCTCGTCGCACATCTCAATGGTCTCGGAGGCGTCGGCCACGGTAATGCCCGCCATATCGATGCCGTTCTCCCGCGCGCAGGCCTCGATGTCCCGCCTGCGCCCCACGGCCGTGATCTGCACGCCGTATTCCCGCACGGCCGCGGCCGCGCCCAGCAGAATTTCCTTTGGGGCGTTGTCGCCGCCCATCGCGTCGATGATGATGTTCATAACGTTCCCTCCCGATTGACTCTCATGATTTTTTGCGCTCTGCTCAATAATCAAAGTATAAGGGAGCGCGTATTGGTGCGAAAGCAACCGCTTTGTTTTGCGCTCAGCCCAGATACCGCTCCATGGCGGCCACGGCCCGCTGCGCGACGGCAAGATACCGCTGGCGTTTGTCACGGATGCGCGTTTCAGGCGCGGGCAGAAGGCCCATGTTCGCGCCCATAGGCTGAAAATCCTTCGTGGGCGTTGTGATATAACGCAGCAGCGCGCCGCACATCGTGTCCGCCGGCGGCGGCGTGAACGCGCGGCCGGACAGCCGCGCTTCCATGCTTCGGGCCGCAAGCAGGCCGCAGGCCGCGCTTTCCATATAGCCCTCAAAGCCCGTGATCTGCCCGGCAAAAAACACGTTGGGGCACGCCTTCAGCGAAAGATCGGTTCCCAGCAGCGCCGGGCTGTTTAAAAACGTGTTGCGGTGCATCACGCCGTAGCGCACGAACTCGGCGTGCTCCAGCCCGGGGATCATGCGGAACACACGCTGCTGTTCGCCGAATTTGAGGTTTGTCTGGAAGCCCACCAGATTGTACATACTGCAGGCCGCGTCCTCGGCCCGAAGCTGCACGTTCGCCCAGGGGCGGCGGCCCGTTTTGGGGTCCGTCAGGCCCACGGGGCGCAGCGGGCCGTAGCGCATGGTGTCGGCGCCGCGCTTTGCCATCACCTCGATGGGCATGCAGCCCTCGTACACGGAAGGCTCGCCGTCAAAATCGTGCAGGGGCGCGCGTTCCGCCCCCGCCAGCGCGGCATGGAAAGCCTCGTAGCCCGCTTTGTCGAACGGGCAGTTGAGGTAATCCGCCGTGCCTCGCCCGTAGCGCGACGCCGCGAACACCCTGTCCCGGTCGATGCTGTCCGCCGTGACGATGGGCGCGGCGGCATCGTAAAACGAGAGCGCGCCCCGCCCCGTCAGGCGGGCGATGTCCTGCGCCAGCGCGCCCTCGGTGAGCGGCCCGGTGGCCGTCAGCACCAGCGTGTCCGGCTCGGCTTCGCCCACGGCCTGCGCCTCGCCCGTGCGCAGCGTGATATTGGGGTTTCCCTTCACAAGCGCCGTCACGCCGGCGGCAAAGGCCTCGCGGTCCACAGCCAGCGCGCCGCCCGCCGCCACGCGGCAGCCCTCGGCCACGGGCAGCAGTGCGCTGCCCAGCAGTTTCATTTCCGCCTTCAGCAGGCCGGAGGCGGAATCCAGCCGGTCGGCCTTGAGGGAATTGGAGCACACAAGCTCCGCGAAATCCGCGTTTTTATGCGCGGGGGAAAATTTATGCGGCTTTTGCTCCCACAGTTCCACGGCGTAGCCGCGGCCCGCGAGATACAGCGCGGCCTCGCATCCCGCGAGGCCCGCGCCCAGGACCCGGATGTGCATGCTCTTACTCCTTTTTTTCGGCACCCAGCGCACGGGAGTAACCGCAGCCCTCTTTTTCGCACAGCAGGATACCGTTCTTTCCGCCCTTTTTGAACAGGGTGGAACCGCACTCCGGGCATTTTTCGGTGGTGGGCTCGTTCCATGTCATAAAGTCGCAGGTGGGGTTTTTCTCGCAGCCGTAGTACACACGGCCCTTTTTGGAATGGCGCACCAGCATGCGGCTGCCGCACTTGGGGCACAGGCCGCCGGTGTCCTTCACAAGGCGCTTGGTGTTTTTGCATTCGGGGAAGCCCGGGCAGGCCAGGAATTTGCCGTAGCGTCCGCTTTTGATGACCATTTTCCGGCCGCACAGCTCACAGACCTCGTCTGTCTCCTCATCGGGCACCTTGATCCTTTTGCCCTCCATCTTTACTTCGGCTTCCTTGAGCGTTTTGTCGAAATCGGTGTAAAAATCGTCGATGACCTCGTGCCAGTCCGTCTTGCCGTTTTCAATGGTGTCCAGCTCCTCCTCCATATGGGCGGAGAACTTCACGTCCACGATGTTGGGGAACTGCTCCAGCATCAGCTCGTTGATCACGCGGCCCAGCGTGGTGGGCGCCAGCTTTTTCTGGTCCCGCTCCACATAATCGCGGTCGATGATGGTGGTGATGATGGGCGCATAGGTGGACGGACGGCCGATGCCGTTTTCCTCCAGCGCCTTGATGAGCGTCGCCTCGGTGTAGCGCGCGGGCGGCTGGGTGAACTTCTGCTCGGGCTTCAGCTCCCGCAGCTTCAGCACCATGCCCTCCTCCAGCGGCGGCAGCGCGGTCTCTTTCTTCTCTTTCTCGTCGGTGGCTTCCTCGTACAGCGTGGTAAAGCCGTCGAACGTCACCACATAGCCGCTGGCACGGAACAGGTAGCCCGCCGCGGTGATGTCGGCAGAGACGGTGTCCTGCTGGCAGTCGCTCATCTGGCTTGCGATAAAGCGGCTCCAGATCAGGCGGTAGAGCTTAGCCGGGTCGCCCGAAACGCTCTTTTCCACCTCGGCGGGCGTCAGAGCGGGGTTTGTGGGCCGCACCGCCTCGTGGGCGTCCTGCGCGGCCGTGGCGCTTTTGCTTTTGTAGGTGCGCTTCTGGGGACACACATATTCCGGGCCGTAGGTCTCGGTGATGAACTCCTTGGCCGCGGCCTGCGCCTCGTCCGCAATGCGAAGGCTGTCGGTACGCATGTAGGTGATCAGGCCCATGGTGCCCTGCCCCGCAATGTCCACGCCCTCGTACAGCGTCTGGGCCGCGCGCATGGTGCGCGTTGCCGTAAAGCCCAGCCGGCGGCTGGCCTCCTGCTGCATGGTGGAGGTGATAAACGGGGGCGCGGGCACCTTTTTCCGCTTGCCCTTGCTGATGGAGGCCACGGTATAAGCCGCGCCGTCCAGGGCCTTGACGATCTCGGCGCTCTGCCCGGCGCTCGTCACGGCCAGCTTCCTGCCGCCCGCCAGCGCCGTGAGGCGCGCGGTGAATTTTTTTGTGGAGGACGGGGGGCTGAGCAGCGCGTCGATGTTCCAGTATTCCTCGGGCTTGAACGCCTCAATCTCCTTTTCCCTGTCCACGATCAGGCGCACGGCCACGCTCTGCACACGCCCCGCGGAAAGCCCCCGGCGCACCTTTTTCCACAAAAAGGGCGAGAGCTTGTAGCCCACCAGGCGGTCCAGCACACGGCGGGCCTGCTGGGCGTTGAACAGGTCCATATCAATGGCGCGCGGCGCGGCCATGCCCTGCGTCACGCCCTTTTTGGTGATCTCGCCGAAGGTGACGCGGTTTTCCGCCGCAGTGTCCAGGCCCAGCAGATTGGCCAGATGCCAGCTGATGGCCTCGCCCTCACGGTCCGGGTCGGTGGCGAGGAACACTTCGTCGCTCTCCTTGGCCAGGCTCTTAAGCTCCTTGATGATTTTTTCCTTGCCCTTGATGTTGATATACTGGGGAGCGTAGCCGTGCTCGACGTCAATGCCAAGCTGGCTCTGGGGCAGGTCTCGGATGTGGCCCATGGAGGCCGTCACCTCATATCCGCCGCCCAGGTACTTGCGGATGGTCTTGGCTTTCGCCGGGGATTCTACGATCACGAGTTTTGACATTGTGTTACCGTCCTTTTCCGGGATTTGGCCGAGTCCGGCAGACAGCCGGGGCAGCTTCCGCCGCGGGAGCAGCCGTCCTGCGGACATGCTTTTGGGCGCCGCCGGGGCGCTCCGAATACGGCCGGGCGCCCTCCGGCGCCCCTTGCGGGCCTCCCTTGCGCGGCCCGCGGCTCTTTCTATTATGCGATAATAAGAGAAAAAAAACAATCCAAATCTATGCGGCCGCCCCGAGGGGCATGCCCTTCAAACAGCACAGGGCCGTCATTTTCTATTTCAGCTGGAACTGCCGGCCCGCAAGCTGCCGGGAAAAGCCCGCAAGCTCCAGCTCCGTCAAAGCCGCCATCGCCTTGGGCGGCGGCAGGCCCGTCTTTGCGCACAGCGCGTCCAGCGGCAGCGGCGCCGCGGCGCTCATCGCGTCCCGCATCCTCTGTGCGTCCAGGCTCAGCGGCGCGCCGTCCGGCTTTGCTTTTTCCGGCTGCTCCGGCTGGGCCAGACCATACCACAAAAGGATATCCGCGCCCGATACAGCGGGCACCGCGCCCTCGCGCAGAAGCTGGTTCGTGCCCTCGCACAGCGGCGAAAAAATACTGCCCGGCACGCTGAAAACGTCCCTCCCGGCGGCCAGCGCCGCGGCCACGGTGTTCATGGTGCCCGAACGGCGGCGCGCTTCGGCCACGCAAAGCCCGCGGGACAGCCCCGCAATGAGCCGGTTGCGCTGCAGAAAATAACCGCGCTGCGGCGGGATGCCCGGCGGATACTCGCTGAGCACCAGGCCCTGCCGCTCGATGACGCCCTTAAGCGTGCGGTTGGCGGCGGGATAGCACTGATCGTGCCCGAAGGCGATGCACGCCACCGTGGGCGCGCCCGCCTGGACGGCCGCCTTATGGCTCTCGCTGTCAAGCCCTGTGGCAAGGCCGGAGACAAGCGCTACGCCCGCCCGGGCCAATTCGCCCGCGATGGACGCCGTCGCCTCCACGCCGTAGGCGGAGGGGCGCCGCGTTCCCACAATGGCGAATGTAAAGCAGCGGTTGGGGATGCCCGCGTCGCCCCGGTAATACAGCACGGGCGGCGGTGCAGACACTGCGCGCAGCAGATCCGGATAATCTTCGTCGGCCCACGTCAGTACGTTCACGCCATGCCGGGCGCAGTCGTCCAGACGGGCGGTATAATCCTCCGGCCGCGCGGCCCGCAGCGCGGCCAGCTGCGCCGGCGTGAAGACCATGGAGAGGTCTTCCTTCCAGCACGCCTGTGCCAGCGCACGCGCGTCCGGAAACATGCTCAGCGCCATGCCGCTGTTCGGCGCGCCGGGGCCAAGCGCCGCGGCCATCCAAAGCCACGCAGTCTTTTCCTCCAGCACCTGTGCGCGTGCACCGCCCATCGCTACACCTCCCTGAAATGCCACAGCAGCACGCCGCCCGCGACGGCGGCGTTCAGCGATTCCACGCCCGCCGCCATGGGGATGCGCACGGCTTTGTCGGCCGCGGCTACGGTCCCGGGCAAAAGGCCGTTGCCTTCGTTGCCGATGAGAAGCGCCGCCCCGGGCAGGCGCTGCGTGTCCACGCGCTCCAGCGGGACGGAATTCTGCAGGGCCGCCGCAAAGCTTGGGATACCGCACGCTTTGAACGCGGCCAGCGCCTGTCCGGTTTCATCTGCAAAAATGATGTCTACCTTGGCCAGCGTGCCCATGGAGGCCCGCGCCGCCTTGGGGGAGAATGGGTCGGCGCAATTGCCGCACAGCACCGCGCCCGCGAAGCCGAACGCCGCCGCGCTGCGCAGCAGCGCCCCCACATTGGCGGGGTCCTGTATGTGCTCCAGGCACACATAGCGCCCGCCGCCGCGCACCGCCTCCAGCGTTTTTGTCCGGCGGGGAAACACACAGAACAGCCCCTGCGGGGCCTTTGTGTCCGAGAGCTTTGCCGCCACGGCGTCGCTCACCAGAAAATGCCTGCCGCCCAGGGCGGCAAGCTCCGGGTGCGCATCCAGCAGCTTTTGGGTGCAGTAGACCTCCTCCGGCGGCAGACGCTGGGCAAGGTCCGTGCACAGGCGCAGCCCCTCGGCAAGAAAGCGCCCCTCGGCCGCGCGCCGCGCGCCGCTGTCCCGCAGCTTGCAGGCGCGCTTCACTCGCTCGTTGTCGCGGCTGGCGATCACTTCCGTCATGGCGCACACCCTCCTTTTTAATATCCCCGCCTCAGGCGTGCTGACGTAAGAAAACACGCCTGAGGCGGACCGTTTTGGGGCCTGCAAAGCGTTTTTTCACACAGGCCAAAATACAAAGCGACGCCCGTGCACGTTGTGCCCGGGCGTATCGCTGTGCTTATTTCGCGGCGTTCTTCGCGGTTTCGACAAGGGCGGAGAAGCTCTTCGGATCATGGATGGCCATTTCGGAGAGCATTTTGCGGTTCAGCTCAATGCCGCTCTTCTTCAGGCCGTTCATGAAGGTGGAATAGTTGACGCCCTCGGCGCGGCAGGCCGCGTTGATGCGGGTGATCCACAGGCTGCGGAAATCGCGCTTTTTCTGTTTGCGGCCCACAAAAGCATAGTTGCCGCTCTTCATGACCTGCTCTTTGGCCATTTTAAAATGCTTGGATTTGCTGCCCCAGTATCCCTTCGCCAGCTTCAGGGTCTTTTTTCTTCTTTTGCGCGTCATCATAGCGCCTTTGATACGTGCCATATTTCACAATCTCCTTTAAATGTAAGCTGTTTGATAATCGGTTGCCAAGCCCCTGACAGCTTAGGCGTACGGCAGCATGCGTTTGATTACGGCCGTATTCGTCTTGTCGGCATAGGAAGCCTTGCGGTAGGCGCGTTTCAGCTTGCGGGTCTTGCCATGGCCGTTCAGCAAATGGCTGCGGAACGCATGGCCGCGCTTCACCTTGCCGTTTTTCGTCAGCTTAAAGCGTTTTTTCGCACCGGAATGTGTTTTGATCTTGGGCATTTTATAGTTCCTCCTTAATTTTGCTTCGCGGGAGCGGGGGCAAGGAACATCTGCATGCTCCGGCCCTCCAGTTTGGGCTGCTTTTCCACAACGGCTTCCGGCAGGGCTGCGGCGAACTTCTTCTGAACCTCAAGGCCCAGGTCCGTATGCGCCATCTCACGGCCGCGGAAACGAATGGACACCTTCACCTTATCGCCCTTGGACAAAAACTTCTTCGCCTGGCCGACCTTGGTGTTGAAGTCGTTCGTGTCGATGTTGAGGGAAAGGCGGATCTCCTTGATGTCGACGATCTTCTGGTTTTTCTTCGCTTCCTTGTCGCGTTTCTGCATCTCGAAGCGGTACTTCCCGTAATCCAGGAATTTGCACACGGGCGGCTGCGCCTGCGGTGCGATCTTCACGAGGTCCAGATTTTTTTCTTCCGCTTTTGCAAGCGCGTCGCGCGTGGACATGATGCCGAGCTGGCTGCCGTCCGCGTCGATGACACGCACCTCTCTGTCGCGAATGCCTTCATTGATTTCCATTTCTTTTTTGCCGCTAATCGTAAAGCACCTCCAAATGTTTCGGTTGCGGCGGGGGCTGCCCGCCTGTGAAAAAAAGTACGGCTTACGTGGAAGTAAGCCGCACTGCACAAACAAACTCGCGCGCCCAGCGGCGCGTTCCTTCGTATGGACCCGGCGCCCTTTGGCGCGCAAGGTGAGCGCGGCGTCCGCCACAGCTACTTTATTTACCTGTATAGTATAACGCCCCGCTGCGCACAAGTCAAGGGGCAAATTTGCTTTTCCGCCGATTCTCTGCGGCGGGCGCATACGCCGCAGAGCCGCCGTGCCGGGGCATCCCGGCACGGCGGCTCTGCGCGCGTGCGACACGCGCTTACTTTTTGATCTTGTTCAGCATCTCGTTGAGCGTGATGAGCATGCGCTTGCCCTGCTCGGGGTCCGCGCCGGCCTTGCCGCCGATGCCCATGCTGCTGGCCATGCCTGCCATACCCTCCAGGGTCATGTCCTTCACCATGCCCAGCATGCTTTTTTTCAGCTTCATCTTTACCGTGGCCTGCATGAACTGCATCAGCACATTGCCGGCCTCTTCGTTCTTCATGATGTCGCCGATCTTATCCTTGACGGAGAAGTACCCCTCGCGCACCACAATGGTGTCCACGTCCTTGTAATCGTCCACATTGAACCAGTTGGCCGCGCCCGCGTCGTCGCCGGTATCGTCCGGGTCAACATAAATATACGCCCGGTTCGGATCGGCCACCTTTTCAATGGACATCGCGTCGGCGCACGCGCCCGCCCTGGCGCTGATCTGCGTAAAGCCGTCGCTCATGGGCACATGCTCGAACACGAACACCTTGCTGCCCTCCTGCTCGGCAAACAGCCTGCCGTCCACATACAGTGCGACCTTGGGCAGGTTGGAATACACCTTCACCGTGGTTTCTTCGCCGGTGCGCTGGGCATAGCGGCGGCTGCACAGGTGTACAAATTCTTCGTCGCTCCAGTATGCCTTGTACAGGTAAAAAGCGTCCTTGCGAATTTTGCGGTCCAGCGTCATCAGGCCCTTGTTGTTGCGGCCCTTTACGCCGCCCTCGTCGCGGGCGTCACAGCCAAAGTCAAACATGTTCCACACATGCGTGGCCCACAGCCAGGGGCGCTCGTCGATGACCTTCGCCAGATGCTCGTGGTACACCGCCTGGTATTCCTCGGTGTAGTCCTTGCACTTGGGCGTGTCGCTGTGGTAGCTGACAATGCCCTCCGCGCCGTACTCGGAGATGCCCAGCGGGCGGTCCGGATGCAGCGCGTGGAATTTATCCAGCCATTGCTCGTTGTTTTCCAGCTCGCCGCCGTACCAGCCGAAATAATGGTTATAGCTGAGCACGTCGGTGATATGGTGCATATCGTTCTCCATCGGCACCATGGAAACGTGGGCGATGGTGGTCATGCGGGTCTTGTCCATCTCGTGCGCCAGGGCATTCAGGTCCCGCAGGTTGTCCAGCAGGCCCGGGCGCTCGCCGCCGATGGTGATCTCGTTGGAAATGCCCCAGAAGCAGATGGAGGGATGATTGTAGTTCTGCACGATCAGTTCCTTCATCTGGCTGCGGCAGTTCTCGTGCGCGCCGGGGGCGGGGTTCATCACAGAGATGAACGGGATCTCGGCCCACACCACAAGGCCCGCGCGGTCGCACGCGTCATAGAAATACGGGCTGTGCTGGTAATGCGTAAGGCGCACGGTGTTCGCGCCCACCTCGCGGATAAAGGCCACGTCCTCCTCGTGCTGCTCTTTCGTCAGCGCGTTGCCCTGGCCCAGACGGTCCTGATGGCGGGACACGCCGCGCAGCGGCGTGAGCACGCCGTTGAGGAAAAAGCCCTTCTGCGGGTCCACCGTATAGGTGCGCACGCCCAGGTTGGCGGACACATTGTCGATGGTCTCGTTGTGAACGGTGAGCAATGCCTCCACGGCGTACAGGTACGGGTCCTTCACGCCCTGCCACAGGTGGGCGTTTTCAATGCGCACCTCCGCGTGCACCCGTTCCGCAGCCGGACGCACGGCGCCGGCCACGATGACGCCCGCGGCGTCGCGGACGATGAACTCAACGCTCTGGCCCTCGACGGGGTTTGTGATGAACGCGTCCAGAGAGACAACGGCCGCGCCGTCCTCCACCGCAGCGGACACGTCAAAGCCCTTTCCGCCGCAATAGTCAAGGTCAAAGCGGGAGTCCTCCACGGTGATGAGGTTCACGCCGCGGTACAGGCCGCCGTAAAACGTGAAGTCCGCCGTCTGGGGATACACGTCGTCGCGCTGGGTGTTGTCCACCCAGATGGCCAGCAGGTTCTCGCCGTCGTGCAGCGCGTCCGTCACATTGGCGCGGAACAGCGAATAGCCGCCCTTATGGCTGGCCTTCTCCACACCGTTGACGATGATCTTGCCCACGCTGGAAGCCGCCTCGACTTCCACATACACGTTTTTGCCCGCCGGCTTCTCAATGGTCTTGAGATAGCAGCATGGGCCGCGCCAGTAGTCGCTGCCGCCGTCCTGGCCGTCCAATGCGTTCCAGCAGTGGGGCAGGTCCACGCGGGCAGCGCCGGCGGGAATGGCTGCCGGGGCCGTTTCGCAGCCTTTGACAAAGGCCCAGCCCTCGTTGATGGGTAGGATGTGTTTCATATGTTTTCCCTCTCTTTTCTGATGATATATATGTGTCCCGGAAAAACCGGGCGGAAAGCTGTATCGTATGCGGCGCGGGCCGTGCGCCCGGCCGGGGCCGCTACGGCTCCTGTGCCGCTTCGCCGCGCCGTTCGCGCAGCACGGCGGCGTTTTCCTCCACGCGCTTTTTGGTGAGCGGATAGGCCAACAGCAGCACAAGGAACACGCCGAGATAGCTCAGGCCGGGCACCAGCGTGGAAATGGTGTAAATGCCCTCGCGTACAGGCTGCGTCTGCACCACATGGCCCGTGCTGCTCACATAGCCGATGGCCGCCAGTGCAAAGCCGACCACGCCGCCCGCCAGCGCCTGGCCCAGCTTGCGCGCAAACGAGTAGACGGCGTACACGGTGCCGTCGTCGCGGCTGCCGGTGCGTACCTCCTGATAATCGATAACGTCGGTGATGAACGCCCAGATGACCATATTGAAAAAGCCCACGCCCACGCTGCCCACCAGCATCAGGCCGATATAGGCCCACACCGAGCGCAGACGCAGCGCCCACATCAGCAGGTACGCCGCGGCGGCAACGCCCACGCCCACACAGCCGGCCTCTTTTTTGCCGAACCTTTTGGACAGCTTTGCCGCAAAGGGCGCCAGCGCCAGCATGGGCAGCACGCCCGCGAACCCTACAAGCGAGAGCATGTCCGCACTGTTGAAATAATCTTTGAACAGGTACATGTTCATGCCCTGGCCCAGCAGGCTTGCCAGAAGCAGCAGCAGCGCGGCGCCGATGACGGCTGTGAGGGCGCGGTTGCCCGCCAGCGCCTTTGCCAGCGAGGCAAAGCTCTGCCGTTTGGCCTCCCTGGGCGGCGCCGCCTGCACA
This sequence comes from Ruthenibacterium sp., assembly GCF_017421385.1. Classification (NCBI taxonomy): domain Bacteria; kingdom Bacillati; phylum Bacillota; class Clostridia; order Eubacteriales; family Oscillospiraceae; genus Ruthenibacterium; species Ruthenibacterium sp. The sequence goes on from NZ_JAFOIN010000033.1 coordinate 13,315, forward strand.
CGCTCACGGCACAGCGCATAGCAAAGCAGATAGCAGGCCACGGCGCACACGCCGTAGACAACGGCGATCACCGTGAAGCGCTCCGGGATAACGGTCTGCGTGCCGTCCGCCGCGGTGCGGAACAAAAACAACGGCGTCGCCGCAGCGATGATCAGGTTCGCCAGCATGGCGCCCACGCTGCGGAACGTGGAAAGCGACGCGCGCTCGCCTGCGTCGGCGCTGAGCACCGACGCCATGGAACCGTATGGGATATTGATGGCGGTATAACAGATGCTGCCCCAGAAAATATAGGTGGCGAACATGTAAGCCACCTTGCCCGCATAGGGCCAGCTGCGTGCAAAATAAAGGTACATCAGCACGCTGGCCAGCGCCACGGGCACGCACACGCGCAGGATCCACGGCCGGAACCGGCCGCCGCGGGACGGCGGAAGCGTATCCACCAGACGGCCCATGCCCACGTCCGTGAACGCGTCCACGCAGCGCGCCACCACGAACAGCACGCCCACCAGCCCTGCGCTGACGCCCAGCACATCCGTATAAAACAGTGTCAGATAGCTGCCCGCGAAAATAAATGTGAAGTCGTTGCCGAAATCCCCGAACAGATATCCCAATTTATCGCGGAACCCGAACGGGCGCTCATTTTGAGGCTGCAATGCCATATGCAAACTACTCCTTTATCAAGATAACATATACCAAGGATGCCCCGTTAGGAAGATTTTATTGACATTTGTACAATTTTTGGGTAACATTCAAATATCATAAAAATTTTACAGGAGCATTATCATTCATGGCAGACGTTCCCTTTGCGTTCATCCGCGATATGATGGCCGCCGCGCTGGGCGTGGAGGCGCATCTGCTGCGCCCGCCCTACAAGGACGCGCAGGAGTTCGACTACCGGCTGTCCCGCATTCTGCGCGCGGATTTTGATTACAAGGACATTTTCAGCGCAAGCGCCATGCACGGGCTGGAGGAAGGCACCGTGTACTATGTGCACAATACGCTGGAGTTGAACTATGTTTTCATGCCTGTGCCCGGTCCAAAGCCGCGCAGCGTGCTGCTGTTCGGCCCTTTTCTGTATGAGGCGGCGTCCGGCCCGTTCTTTGAGCGTGTGCTGGCGCAGAACCGCATCGGCAAGGGCGACGCCGCCGCGCTGCGCACATTTTACGGCACCGTACCCGAGGTGGCCGAGCCCACGATGGCTGCGGCGGCACACGCCGTGGCATGCCAGCTGTACGGCGCGCACGACCCCGCCCGCGTGGTGCACCGCACGCTGGCTTCCACCGTGACGGGCCGGGCGCAGCCGGACGAGGCGTTCCAGTTTTCCATGGAGCTTCTGGAGCGGCGCTACCGCGATGAAAACGCGCTGCTGGCCGCCGTGTCCCGCGGCGATTACGACGCGGCCGTGCGCCATCTGGGGCGGTTCTCCATCAAAAATTTCACGCCCCGCACCGGCGAGCTGCTGCGGGACGTCAAAAACATGCTCATCGTCGTCAACACGCTGCTGCGCAAGGCCGCGGAAAGCGGCGGCGTACATCCGGTGTATATCGACCAGCTCTCCGGCGCGCTGGCGGTGAAGATCGAACGCGTGGCCGACACCGTGGAAGCGAACCGTCTGGGCCTGGAGATGCTGCGCCGCTACTGCCGCCTGGTGCGCAACGACGCGCACAGCGGCTGCTCCCAGGCCGTGCAGAAAACGCTCAGCTACATCAGCCTGCACCTTTCCGGCGAGCTTTCGCTGCGCTCCATTGCGGCGGCGCTGGGCTTCAACGCCACGTATCTCTCCGCCCAGTTCAGCCGGGAGCGCGGTGAAACGCTGACAGCCTATATCCATACGCTGCGCCTGCAGACGGCCCGCCGTCTGCTGGACGAAACCGACCTGCCCGTGGCCGAGGTGGCCGCACGGGTAGGCATGGTGGACGTGGCGTACTTTTCACGGCTGTTCAAAAAGAAATACGGCCTTTCGCCGCTGCGCTACCGCGCGCGCCCCGCAGAAGGGTAGAAGGCAGCAACATGCATTTTTCATTTCCCGGCGCTGCCGAAGGTGGGCATGCGCATCTTCAAAACACTGGGCGCCGTGCTGCTGGTCTGTGCGGCATACGGGCTGCTGGGCGGGCGTAACCCCTGCTTCGCCTGCATCGGCGCGGTGTTCGGCATGGGCAGCTTCTGGCGCGAGGGCGTGCGCCACGGCGGCACCCGCTTTCTGGGCACGCTGCTGGGCGGGCTGGTGGTGATCCCGTTTTACTGGCTGTACACAAACCGCCCCTTCGGCCTGCCGGGGCACCTTTACCTGGTCCTGGGCCTCTTCTGCGTCATTTACATCAATCTCCTGTTCGGCGCGTACAGTGCCATCCAGCCCGCTGCCGTGGTGTACTTTGTGGTGATGTTCACCGTCACAAAGGACAGATACGTCTCCTATACCATCGCGCGCATCCTTGATACCGGCGTCGGGGTGCTGGCCAGCCTGGCCATCAACCGCCTGTTCCCCTCCCCCCGCGACGCCCGGGACACGGAGGATGCAGAGGCCATGCGGGAGGATGCGCCCTCCCATGCCCGGCGCGCTTAAAAAACGCACCCGGCGCGCCGGCGCCGGGGCGGCTTTTCCGGAAAAGGGCGCGCAAGTTATTGACATATGCCATTTATAATGTTATACTGGCCGCAGAACCAAACAAAGGAGGCTTTGCCATGCCGCGTCCTGTAAAGCGCCGGCGCGTCTGCGAGCCGCCGCGCAACGCCCGCTTTGGCCCGCTGGACGGCGCGCCTGCCGAAAACGTCGTCCTGGCAGTAGATGAATACGAGACCATCCGCCTGATCGACCTTTTGGGCCTGACGCAGGAGGAATGCGCCGGGCAGATGGGTGTGGCGCGAACCACAGTGCAGGCCCTGTACGAGGCCGCGCGCGCCAAGCTGGCGGACATGCTGGTGAACGGGCGGCTGCTGCATGTGGAGGGCGGCCCCTATGAGCTGTGCCCCCGGGCGGGCGGCTGCCGCGGCAAGCGGTGCGCACAGAGCGCGGGCGGCTCGGCCTTCTGCGCACGGTATCAAACCATATCGGAGGATGCAAATATGAAGATCGCTGTCACCTATGAAAACGGGCTGGTATTCCAGCATTTCGGCCACACGCAGCAATTCAAGCTGTACACGGTGGAGAACGGCAAGATCACTTCCAGCGAGGTCGTGGACACAAACGGCAGCGGCCACGGGGCGCTGGCGGTGTTTCTCAAAACGCACGGCGTGGACACGCTGATCTGCGGCGGCATCGGCGGCGGGGCGCGCACAGCGCTGGCCGAGGCGGGCATTGCGCTGTACCCCGGCGCGCGCGGCGCGGCGGACGCACAGGCCGAAGCGCTGCTGGCCGGCACGCTGGCCTATGACCCGGACACCACCTGCGCCCACCACGAGCACCACGGCGAGGGCCACGAGGGCTGCCACGGCCACCACGGCGAGGGCCACACCTGCGGCGGGCACTGCGGACACTGACCGCCTTTCGGCAAACAAACGCCGCTTTCCCAAAACACGTTGGGAAAGCGGCGTTTTTGTTTTTATGCCGATGTCAGGAAAACGCGTCAGGCTCTTGCGCGGCCATGAGCGGCTCCTGCGCACAGAAGCCGCATTCTTTTCCGTGCGCGTTGAGCACCCCGATCGCCTGCAAATAGGAATATATGACGGTGGAACCCACGAACTTCATCCCCCGCTTTTTCAGGTCCGCCGCGATCCGGTCAGACAAAGGCGAGGCCGTGCGCACGTCGTAGCGTTCCACGATCGTCTTTCCCGCTGTAACCCCCCAGATATATGCGTCAAAGGTGCCGTATTCCTGCTGAATTTTCAGAAACACACGGCTGTTTCCGATGCTGGCCCGTATTTTCAGCCTGTTGCGGACAATGCCGGGGTCGGCCAGCAGCCGGGCGAGCTCTCCGTCTTCGTATCGGCTGATTTTTTCCGCGTCGAAGCCGTCGAAGGCGCGCCGGAAGCCCTCCCGCTTATTCAGGATGCACTCCCAGGAAAGCCCCGCCTGAAACCATTCCAAAAACAGCATTTCAAACAGCACTTCATCCTTGTGCTGGGGCACGCCCCACTCCGTATCATGATACCGGATGTACGCCGGGTTTTTCAGATTGACCCATTTGCAGCGGTTGGCTGCGCCTTTGTTTCCCATCACGACGTTCCTTTCTCTGCGTCCCTCGCGCCCGACATCCTCCGCTCACCTGCCGAAACGCTCCAGTTCCTCCTTCGGATAGGCAGCGGTCCAATGGTACGGCTGCAGTTCTCCCAACGGTACGAACCGCAGCGCGCCGTCCGGTGTGGTAACGCCCACCTTTACTTCCGCACCCCAGTAGCGCAGACGTTCCTGACACACGCCGCAGGGCGAAAGGACCTTGAACGGGCTGTGCTCGTCATCCCGCACCACACACAGGCAGTGTGTGGCTTTCACATTGTACTTGTGCGCCTCACACATGGCCCCTACCTCAATACACAGCAGCACGCTGGAGTTGGCGTTTTCCAGCGCCACGCTGGTAAAGCAGCGTCCATCCTCGGCGCGCAGCACGGCCGCGCCGCCCCAACCCGTGGGATATCGTTCTTCAATCAGCGCAACAGCGCGCGCATACATATCACGTTCGATCTCCTGCTCCGTCACGGGATCATCCCTCCTGTCTGTTGTTTCATGGTAGCACATCCCGCCGTTTTCCACAAGACGGACAGCCGCCCCTGTTTCGCGCAAAAACGATGGACTGCGGCGCGGTTTCGTGCTATCATCACAGCAAAGGCATAGGAAAGGAGCCTGACCATGGAACAAAATGAAATTCTGGAAGAGACACGCCGCACCAATGAGCTGCTGCGCGGCCAGCTGCTTTGGATGCGCGCCGCCGCCGCGCTGCTGGCCGTGCTGCTGGCAGCCGTGGTGGTGTGCCTGGGCAATACGATGAACAGCATGGGCCGCATCTCCGCGGCGCTGGAAGGCGTGGATCTGGCCGCTGTGGCCGAGCAGGTCTCGAAGCTCGATATGGATGCCGTAAACCGCGCCATCACCACACTGGACGGTAAGATCAGCCAGATGGACGTACAGGCGTTCAACGACGCCGTCGCCAAATTGAACGGCGCAGTGGATGCTCTGCAAAGCGCTTCGGACGCTGTAAAAAGCTGGGGCGAAGGCGTCTCCGGCGGCCTGGCGGGCCTGTTCGGCCAGTAGGTCTTCCGCCAAAACCAAAACAGGCGCGGCCGCTTTTTGTGGCCGCGCCTGTTTTGGTTTTCTTCAGTCCTCCTGTTCGGCCAGATAGGCTTCTGCATATTTGGAGGCCACAGCGCCGTCCGCCGCCGCTGTGATGATCTGGCGCAGGGGCTTCGTGCGCACGTCGCCCACCGCGAACACGCCCGGCAGCGCCGTGCGCGTGGTCTCGTCCGCGATAAGATATCCCGCCGCGTCCATCTCCAGCACGCCGTGAAACAGCCCGGTGTTTGGAATGCGTCCCACCGCGATGAACACGCCGTCGCAGGCCAGTTCCGAACGGTTGCCGCTCTCCACACCTTCCAGCACAACGCCCGTCACCACGGAGCCGTACAGCAGCTCCACCACACGGGAGTTCCAGATGAATTCCACGTTTTCAGCCTTTTGCAGCGCCGTCCAATAGCTTTTGGAGGCGGTGAGCACGGCGCCCCGGTGCACCAGATACACCTTTTTGCACACGCGGGACAGGAACAGCGCATCCTCCGCCGCCGAGTTGCCTCCGCCCACCACAACAACCGTCTTGCCGCGGTACAGCATGCCGTCGCAGGTGGCACAGTACGCCACGCCGCGCCCGCGCAGCTCATCCTCATGAGGCACGCCCAGAGGACGCGGGTCTGCTCCGGTCGCCAGAATGACGGTGCGCGCCCGGCGCTCGCCGGAGGAGGTGGTGATGGTTTTCACGCCGCCTTCCAGCGCCACAGCCGTTGCGTCCGCAAACAGCGTTTCCACGCCGAACCGCTCCGCGCCGTCTTTCATCTGCATGGCCAGATCGAAGCCGTCCACGCCTTCGGCAAAGCCGGGATAGTTTTCCACGTTGCTGGTGGTCGCCATCTGGCCGCCGGGCGAAAGCTTTTCCAGCACCACGGTTGAAAGCCCCGCCCGCGCGCAATACAGCGCCGCTGTATAGCCGCCGGGGCCGCCGCCCAACACCGCCACGTCGTAGATCTGTTCCATTTTATCGTCCCTCCGTTTTCCCGCGCTGCTCCCGCGCGCCTTTTATCCCGTTACAGCGCGCCCTGCGCCCGCATGAATTCCTCGATCTGCGCCTTGGAGCCCGGTGCGATGATGGCTTCGCCATGCTCGCCGTTTTGGAACACGAACAGCGAGGGGATGGTCATCACCTTGAACTGCTCGGCCAGCTCGGGCTGTTCGTCCACGTTCACCTTGCCCACGGCAACCTTACCCGCGTACTCTGCGGCCAAAGCGTCCACCGCCGGGCCAATGCGGCGGCAGTAGCCGCACCACGGTGCCCAAAAGTCCACCAGAACGGGCGTTTTTGCCTCCAATACTTCGGTTTTGAAATTTTCTTTTGTCACATTGAATGCAGACATGTGCAATTGCCTCCTTTGTTGATTGGGCACAGCGCTGCTTTGCGCCGTGCTTTGTAAATAGTATATGCGCCCCCGGCAGCGATACCCCGCCCTTTTGCAAAAGGACGGCCTCTGCCGCGCGTCCCGGAACTGAACTTTTTTGTGTTACAGTTTCTATCTGTAATCATACACATTACAGTTTGTGTTGTCAAGCTTTTTCCGGAATATATTTCCACTGCGGGAAAAATTTTTTCGGCCGCATTTCCAAAGGACTGGAAATGCCCCGGCTTCCCACGGGCGCAGGTGTATGATATACTGGTCACAGCGCCGTGCCGGTGTGTGCGGCCGTTTTCAAAAAAGCAAAGGAGCATCCCATGCAGCTTTCCATACCCGACCTCGACCTCCGCCACATCTACGAGTCCGGCCAGTGCTTCCGCTGGGAACCGCTGGGGCAGGATACATACCGCATCCCGGCTTTCGGGCGCACGCTCACTGTACGGCAGACAGACGGCGTTTTCGATTTTTCCTGCGGCGCCGGGGAATTCGACGCCCTGTGGCGCAGCTATTTTGATCTGGACACCGATTACGCCGCCATAAAGGCACGCGTGGCGCCCCGGGACGCATATCTTCAGGCCGCCGTAGCCTATGGCTGGGGCATGCGCATCCTGCGGCAGGACTTGTGGGAGGTCATCGTCAGCTTCATCGTCAGCCAGAACAACAACATCCCGCGCATCCGCAAAAACCTAAGGGACCTGTGCGCCATGCAGGGCGGCGCCTTCCCCACGCCCGCTGCACTGGCGGCGGCGCAGCCGGAAACGCTGCGCGCCCTTGGCCTGGGCTACCGCGCGGAATACCTGTGTGCCGCAGGCGCGCACTTTACACAGGCGGGCGCGCTGGATGCACTGCGCACCATGTCCTATCCGGAAGCGCACACGGCGCTGCGCGCCGTAAAGGGGGTTGGACCCAAGGTAGCGGACTGTATCTGCCTGTTCGGTCTGCATCATGTGGATGCATTTCCGGTCGACACCCATGTAAAACAGATCCTGTCCGCGCATTATCCCAAGGGCTTCCCCTTCCGCCGCTACGCGGGCTGTGCGGGCATTTTGCAGCAGTATATGTTTTATTACGACCTGCACGGCAGCGCGCAGGCCGCCCCGTAACACGCAGCAGCGCCCCGGAACCTCTGGTTCCGGGGCGCTGCTTGTATGAGCTGCATTTCGCATTTTATCCGAGCGTGGGGCGGCGTCAGCCTTCGGGCGTGCCCCCGCCGCCTGTTTCTCCGCCCGCGCCCGCGTCGCCGGACGGCGCCGTGGTGTCGGGCGATACCGGAGGCGGCGTGACCTCGCTGTCTCCGGCAGGGGGCGCCGTCTGGGAGGACGAGCTGCTGTCCGGCTGCTTGGGCGCTTCGCCCGCGATGTACAGCGTCACCGTGGTCTTTCCGATCTCCACCACGGTGCCCTTGTCCGTGTCGCTGCGCGCGACGGTCCCCGCGACATAGCTTCCGTCGTTCACCAGCGGATACAGCGCGTATTTGATCTTCAGCGCCTTCAGATCCGCCTCCACATCCGCCTGCGGACGGCCCAGCACCTCGGGCATCACGGCCGTTTCCGGGCCGTCGCTCACCGTCAGCGTGATCACGGTGCCCACCGCTACCTGCGTGCCCTGGGGATGGCTCTGGCGCATGACCTCGCCCGCTTTATAGTCGTTGCTGAACTCGTGCTCCGTAAGAAAACTGACGTATTTCGTATAGGCCTGGTTCGAAGCCAGGTCTGTATATTTTTTACCAACGAAGCTGGGGACCGTAAAGACCTCCACTTCAGAACTGCCGGAACTCACGGAGGTGCCGGAGGACGAGGAGGACGACGACGATGAAGATGCTTCTCCACCACCGGAGGCGGACACGATGGCCCAGATGGACACCGCCGCCACCAGCACAAGCCCCGCCGCGCCCAGCGCGAGAAATTTGATTTGACGCTGCGTCAGCCTGAAGCCGCCCTCGTCCTTTTCCGGCGCAGTGATCGCCGCAAGAAGGTCGGACGCAGACTGCATGCGCTCGCCGGGAGCAAGGCGCATGGCCCGCGCGATGGCCGCCGAGACAAAGCCCGGGATCTCCTTATCCACCGTATGGGCAGGCGGCAGGGTATCGTTCATCCGGCGCAGGTTTGCCGGCACGGGCGTCTTGCCCGTGAGCACGCGGTAAAACAGCGCGCCCAAGCCATAGATATCGGTGTATTTTCCGTCAAATTCCGCCACGGCGTACTGCTCCGGCGCAGCATAACCGTCGAACATCTGGCTCTTCAGCTCGCTGTCCGCGGTGCGCAGGCCCAGCGTGGCATAGCCCGAAAGCTTGGCCGAGCCCGTTTTGGTGATGAACACCGTCTCGGGGCTGATGCCCCGGTGCAGCAGGCCCATGCGGTGCATGGCCTCCACGCCATAGACCACCGGGCGCAGCAACAGAAGCGCCTCGCTCTGCGTCAGCGGCTGGGCCCGCTGCTCCAGATAAGTGAGCAGCGGCGTGCCCTCGTCCGGCTCGCGCACAGCGTAAGCGGTATTGTTTTCCTCAATCAGGTCCAGCACCTGCACCAGGCCGTCGTTGCGCCCCAGCGCGACAAGGCTGCGGTACAGGTCCACAAAATCCATGCGCGTCGTCTTAAACAGCACCTCGCGGCCCTGGCGCGGTATGACGCTGCCGTCGCGGGAACGCGCGGCGCAGATGGTGACGGGCACATATTCCTTGATGACCACGCGGCGCGTGGCGCTGTTGTCTATGGCAGCGTACAAAACGCCCTCGCCGTCCAGCGCCAGCACACGGCCGATGGTATAGCGCCCGGCCAGCAGCGTGTTGACGGGCAGCGTGCCGGCGGGATTGGTATTCTCAAAGCTCTGCCCGCAGTACGGGCACGCGGGCAGGCCCGAATCCGCGTTGGACAGGCAGTTGCTGCAAACGATCTGTTCGCCCACGGCTTATATCCCCTTTCTGTTCCGGCTCATGTTGCGCGCCATCAGCGGTCAAGGTCCTCTTCGTTTTCGAGGTTGTGCCACACGTTCTGCACGTCGTCGTCATCCTCAAGATGGTCCAGAAGGATGCCCATTTTTTTCAGGTCATCCGGGTCGGACAGGGCGGTGTAGGTGGAGGGCACCATGGCCACGTCCGCCGAAATGAATTCATAGCCCTTGTCCTCCAGCGCGGCGCGCACGTCGCTGAACGCGGCCGGGGTAGTGGTCACCTCCGCCACGCCGTCGCCCATGTCGAAGTCCTCGGCGCCCGCGTCGAACACATCCTCCATCACGGTCTCCTCGTCCTTGCCCTCCACGTCCAGAACGATAACGCCCTGCTGGCTGAACAAAAAGCCCACGCAGCCCGTGTTGCCCAGGTTGCCGCCGAATTTGTCGAAATAGTGGCGCAGATTGGCCGCCGTGCGGTTGCGGTTGTCGGTGAGCGTCTCCACCATCATGGCCACGCCGGAGGGACCGTAGCCCTCGTAGGTGATGCTCTCGTAATCGTCCTTTTCGCCGCCCTCGGCCTTTTTGATGATGCGCTGGATGTTGTCGTTGGGGACGTTCATGCTCTTGGCCTTGGCAATGAGATCCCGCAGCTTGGTATTGACGTTGGGGTCGCCGCCGCCCACCTTTACGCACACGGACATCTCACGGCCGATCTTTGTGAAGATCTTAGCGCGCTGGCCGTCCGTCTTTTCCTTTTTCCGCTTGATATTATTCCATTTGCTGTGCCCTGACATAAAAGGAACCCCCTAAAAAATATGTTCAGTATTGAAGTTGCAGTCTAACTAATAGATTATAGCACACATCCCGCACCGGCGCAAGATTTTCGGCCTGGCGACGGGATTTTCCGGCATTTCACCCTTCTCCTGCAGCCGGGTGCGGGGAGCATACGGCCGGTTTACTTCAGATTCCGCAGGCCCTTGGGGTAGTGGTTTTTCACCACGCCCCCGCTCTGCTTGCCGAATCCCAGCGGGAAGCCGTCCGCCAGCACCGCCGCCCAGCCGGGCGCGGCGGTTTCCGCCGGGATCGCCTCGCCGCGAAGCCACGCGGCCGTGCGCGGGTCCGCCAGCGTCAGGCGTTCGGCATTGACGCATTGCGCGCCGTATGCCATAAACAGGTGATGCGCCGGCACAAAACGCCCCCGTGCCGCGCTGCCCGCGCATACGCCCGCCTGCACCACGCGCAGGCCTTCCGTCGGGCCGCATCCTTCCCGGGGGAGCACGAACAGCTCGGTTCCGCGGCACTCCAGCGGAAGCTGTGCGGCGCCG
>NZ_JAFOIN010000034.1:0-3251 GCF_017421385.1 Ruthenibacterium sp.
GCTGGGCCTGGGCAAACTGCTTTTCGTAAATGCGGTGGCTGAACGCCTGCATCACGCCGGGGTCGCCGCAGTCCGCGCGGGTAAGGCGGGGCGTATAGCGGTTCACCGGGTGGCGGGCCGAGGGCGCCTCGCAGCGCAGCGCCAGCAGCGCGCAGTTGTAGCTGGTCAGGATGTCCGTCATGCTGTCGTAGCAGGGGCCGACGCCCGCGTGGGCGGGCCGGGCGGGAAAGGCCTGGTCCAGCAGCGCGCGGGCAAGGGCCTCGGCCTGGCTGTCGGGCAGGCATTCCTCCGCGTTCAGCAGCACCACGTAGCGGCCGCCGTAAGCGGATACCAGCCCCTCGTGCCCCAGCGCGGCCAGCGTGCCGTGCAGCAGGCCGGGCTCCGGCCCGGCGTCCGGGACGCTGCGCTCGGTGCCGGCCAGCACCAGCACCTGATAGGTGGGATGCTCGAAGCTCACCTCGTAGCGCTTGGCCGCGGCGAAGATCGCGTTTTCGCTGTGCAGGCCGCCGCGCAGGACGGTGCTCAGGAACAGGCCGTTCAGCAGCGTCTGGTGCTCCTGCATCAGCTCTTCGCTCTTGTATTTTTCCGTCATCATCTGTTCGATCTTGTTGGTGATGAACTGGTATTCGTCCTGCGCGCCGGAGCCCTGCGCCCCCAGCGCGGCCAGCAGCTTTTCCATAGGCTTCGCGTTGCGGCGGCTGATGAACACGCTGGCCGCCACGCCCGCGGCCAGGCAGCACACCGCGCCCGCCACGCACACGGCCAGCGTAAAGCGCACCGTGCGCAGCAGGCCGCGCGCGGAATACACGCTCACATAATCCAGCCCGGGCAGGGCGGAGGCATTGAAAAACGCAAAGCTGCCGCCGCTTTCGGGGCTGGCCTGCGGGTCCGCGCACCAGGCCGCATAAAGCCCGGGCGTGTCCTCCAGCAGCGCCATATTGCCTGTGGCGGCCACCAGCTGCCCGTCCAGCAGCACCCCTGTGGCAGAGTCTCCGGGCAGGCCTGCCGCGTCGAAGGCGCGCAGCAGCTCCTCCCGGTCTATCTCGATCACAACGACCGCCGCGATCTCGCCCGTCATGCGCATCTCGCGCACATAGCACAGGCGTTCGTCCTTGGGCATCTGCAGCAGCATGAAGCGCGTGTCATGGCTTTTCGTCAGCTCCGCGAGCCATGCGTCATAGCCCTCGCGCTGCGGCACGCCCTGCAGGGCGTAATAGGAGGCGGCCTCGAAGCAGCCCATATTGCCCACCACAAGCCCCGTGCGCGGGTAATAGAGGTATACGCCCCGGGCGAGCTTGTTCGTGACGAGAAAATCCCGCAGCGTGACGGAAAGCTGGTACGCCTGCGCGGGCAGGGTGCCGGGCAGCTCCCGCAGGTTTTTGAGCAGCGTGTTGGCGTGCGTGATCTCAATGGTAGTGGAATAGCGGTGCAGCTCCTCCAGGCGGGTATCGACGCTTTTCTGCACATAAGCCGTCAGGGCGGTGTTGGTCTCCACCACCGTGCGCTCCAGCACATGCAGGACATACAGGCACAGCAGCGAGCAGAGCAGCAGGCACGAAAGCACTACGGCCAGAATAGAGCGCAGCCAGCGCATGGTATGTTTTTTGCGGTGCGGCACAAAACGCGCCCCCTTTTCCGTTTCCTCCGGTATCCGGATAGGACTATTCTATCATAAAACCGTGCCGGAGTAGAAATTGATTTTTTTTGGCCCCTTTTTCCCATCGGGAGGCCGAAATTGGAAGATTTGTTAATCCAAAGCCCGTTCCATCTAAAAAAATGTAAGTGAAAGACAAATAAGGTTTGGTCAATGTGTATAAAACGAACGGTGAAAAATAGACGCTGGTTATTCATATAGGAAAAATTGTAAGTTTACAGCAAGATGGGCTTTCGGCTACCATGAAAGCATGGAAGGGGAGCGCGGAGGACGTTCCCGGCGGGACACCGCCTTCCACATCAAGTAAAACAGGAGGAAAGAACTATGAAAAAACTGCTCAGCATCCTTTTGGCGCTTGTACTGGCCACGGGCCTGTTCGCAGCGTGCTCGGGCTCCGGCTCCGGCTCGCAGGCGGCGGGAAGCACGGCCTCCGGCAGCGGCGCGGCCGCCGCGCCGGACGGGAAAAAGACAGACCTGCTGCTTTGGCTGCCCCCGTTCGCGGCGGGCGACGACGGCGCGCTGGACAAGGAGTTCTGGACGGAAACGCTGGCGCCCTGGGCCGCGGAAAACAACGTGGACCTCACCATCGAGATCACGCCCTGGGGCAATTACGAGGAAAAATACCTGACGGGTTTTTCCTCGGGCGAAGGCCCGGACGTGGGCTATATGTATCTGGAGATGTTCAACGATTTTATTGAGATGGGCGCTCTGGAGCCGCTGGATGCCTACATAACGGATGCGGACCGGGAGAATTACCTCTACCTGGACAAGGGCTTTATCAAGGGCAAGCAGTACACGATGCCGTTCATCGTGGGCAACGCGCGCATCCTGTATTTCAATATGGACATTCTGGAGCAGGCGGGCGTGACGGAGCTGCCCGCCACCTGGCAGGACCTGGTGGACGTTGCCGTAAAGATAAAAGAGGCGGGCCTGCCCGGCGTGATGCCGTTTGCGGGCGAATGGGCCGACCCGGCCATCGGCGCGCTGAACAACCTGTACTATCCGTACCTGTGGCAGGCGGGCGGCGACATTTACAACGAGGACGGCACCAAGGTCGCCCTGATGGACAACGACGCCGCGGTGAAGGCCGCCCGGTTCCTGTACGACCTCAAGTTCAAATACGGCGTGCTGCCGGAGGAATCCATGGCGCTGGTGGGCACCGAGGTGCGCAACCAGTTCATTGAGGGCAATATCGCCATCGCTTCCATGGACGCGAAATCCGGCACGGTGCTCACGGACGCAGGCGTCAACTGGGATTTCATCCCCAGCCTGGAGGACGAGACCCGCGCCACATGGATCGCCTCTGACGCGCTCATCATGAACAGCGCGTCCCAGAACAAGGAGCTGGCCGCCAGCCTCATCAAATACATCACCAGCGCCGAGGTCATGGCGAAATTCCACACCGAGATCGCTCCCTTCCCGCCCATCACCAGGGACGAGGCGTACAACGACGACGAGCGCTTCAAAGAGATGTACGAGGACGCCGAGCACCTGCACACGCTGCCCGTCGCCAACGGCGCGTTCAAGGTGATGGACACCCTGTATAAGAATCTGCAGCTCATGATGCTGGGCGACCTGTCCCCCGAGGAGGCCATCC
>NZ_JAFOIN010000035.1:0-9043 GCF_017421385.1 Ruthenibacterium sp.
AGCATATTGAAAGCCTTGGTCACTGTGGAGTAGCAGCTCTGCAGTGACCTCTTCTTTTTCTATTGCCGTGCGGATCGTATCCAGCACCAGTTTGATACTTTGGCGGGTGCTGGTTTTGTAGGCGACGATGCTTAAGTCAAACAAATCGCGGATGACGGAAAGGTAAAGAGTTCCCTGCTTGGTTGGAATATAACTGATATCGGTTACCCATTTTTGATTGGGTCTGTCAACATAGAAATTGCGATTCAACAGATTCGCATAAGTTCGTGTTTCCCCTGCCGGTGGTTTCCTTACTCAAGAAAAATATGCGGCGGCCGGGTTCCGGCCGCCGCATATTCATATCTCTTTCTGTTCCGCCGCCAGCGCGCGCTGTGCTGCGCGGTAGGCGCTGGGCGTCTGCCCCGCTTTTTTCTTGAACACCTTCGTAAAATAGTTCACGTCTGAAAAGCCCACCGCCGCGGCAATCTGCCCAATGGGCAGCTGCGCGCGCCCGCGCAGCAGGCGCTTGGCCTCCGCAATGCGCTTTTCCGAAACATATTCCGGCAGGCTTTTGCCCACCTCGCGGTTGAATTGGCTGGAAAGATAGCTGGCGTTCACACCCAGCTGCCGGGCAATGGCCTCCAGCGAAATGCCCTCGGCCAAATTGAATTGCACATAAGTGAGCATGCTTCGCACATTGGGGGAATAGCTGGCCATGGAACGCGTCTGCGCCAGACGACAGTAATCCTCCACGATCTCCCGCCGCATGGGATAAAGGTCGGCCTCCTGCTCCACCGCCTCGATGCGCATGGCCCATTTGGCGCTGATTGCGTCGATATAAAACGGATGCACCTGCGCGGCCTCCACAGCCTTGCGCATCAGCGTATTGAGCACGATGAACAGGTTTTTCCGGTTGCGCAGCTTATTGGGCACCCGCTCCAGCCGCAGAGTTGTCTCCTCCACCATGTCGGCGGCGCGCATATCGCCGCGGGCCACCGCTTCCATAAGCCTGCGCTCTCCCTCATACCGCCGTGCAATGGCGTCTGCGCGCACCTGCATGGAATCCTCCTCAAATACGGGACAGGGGGACGGGTCCTCCGGGGAGATATCCCGGCTGCTGAAAGCGCTGGACGCAAGGCTCTCGCCGTACACGCCCGCCGCCAGTACGCCCAGTGCGGCGCGCACCTTGCCGCGGCTCAGCGTGGGAAGGTCTCTGTAATAAACGCCGTACTGTTCTTTCAGGCCCAGCGGCACGCCCTGGGACGCCAGGATCTCCTCCAGCTGCGCGCCGTCCGCCCGCTCGGGCAGATAAGGACCGATGAGCACGAAGCCGTCCCCTTTCCAAAGCGCCAGCGCCGTGAAGCATATGCCGAAAGGGGTTTTGATCTCGCACGGGATGCCGGGAACACAGTCGAACAGGACGCCGCCGAACAGCACCTCGTCGTAGCTTTTTGCCACGGCGGACGGGATGCGCGCGCGGTCCAGCGAATCGCTTGGCGCCAGCTTGCGCGTCAGATAAGTAAAATTTGTATTGAGCAGAAGATGCACAAGCTCCACATAAGGGGTCAGACGCTCCAGCACTTCCATGCACAGTTCCTCCCGATATTGTATTTCGTGGTTTCAGTATAGCACAGTTTCGCAAGATATGTCATTGACTTATCCGATTTTCTTTGTTAATTTTAAATAAAATCGAAAGATTTTGCAGGTTATTTTTTACCAATTCGCAATCACTCTTCTTTTGATGCAAGGCTGCACAAAATAATCAATCGGAACAAAACAAAAAGAAAGGATCTGATCGAATGCCCGTGAATATGCGTGCAAAGCCCTATTACCTGGATGACGAGGCTGTGCAGTGGGTGGAGGACACCATCGCCTCGATGTCGCTTGAGGAAAAGATCGGCCAGCTGTTTTTCAACATGGGTTCCTCCCGCACCGAGGAATATTTGAAAATGACCGTTGACAAATACCACATCGGCGGTATCCGCTACAACCCCGGCACCGCGGCCGAGGTGCATGAGCAGAACCGTATTCTGCAGGAAAATTCCAAAATTCCTCTCATCATCGCCTGCAATACCGAGAACGGCGGCAACGGTGCGTGCAGCAACGGCACAATGATCGGCGCACAGACAAAGATCGGCGCGACGGGCGACTCAAAATACGCCAAAGCGCTTGGCAAAATGGCCAACACGGAGGCCGCGGCCATCGGCTGCAACCTCAGTTTCGCTCCGGTTTCCGATATTTACTACAACTGGCACAACCCCGTCGTCGGCCTGCGCACCTACGGCAACGATCCGCAGCGCGTGATGGAAATGACCCAGGCCTACATGGAGGGCGCGCACGAGGTGCCCGGCTTCTGCTGCGCGGCCAAGCACTTCCCCGGCGACGGCCTGGATGACCGTGACCAGCATGTTGCCAACAGCGTCAACACCTTTTCCTGCGAGGAATGGGACGCCACCTTCGGCAAAATCTACGCAAACCTCATCGACAACGGGCTGGAGGCCATCATGGCCGGACATATCATGCTTCCAAGCTATACCCGTGCCATGAACCCGGACATCAAGGACGACGACATCATGCCGGCCACGCTGTCTAAGGAGTTGCTGACGGACCTGCTCAAGGGCAAAATGGGCTTCAACGGCATGGTGCTCACAGACGCCAGCCATATGGTGGGCCTCACCTGCCGCATGAAGCGCAGCGACATGATCCCCGCCGCCATTGCCGCAGGCTGCGACATGTTCCTGTTCTTCAACGACATGGACGAAGACTTCGCCTCCATGATGAACGGTTACAAAAACGGCGTCATCACCGACGAACGCCTGGACGACGCCCTGCACCGCATCCTGGCGCTGAAAGCCCACATGGGCCTGCACAAAAAGGTACGGACAGAGCTTGTTCCCCCCGCCGCCGAGATGGAAAGGGTTATCGGCTGCGCCGCGCACAGGGCCATGCAGAAAGAGATTTCCGAGCATGCGCTGACGCTGGTGAAATACAAGGACGCGGACGTGCTGCCCATGACGCCGGAAAAGTACAGGCGCATCATGATCGTGTACGTCACCGGGCTGGAGGCCAAGGGCCTGGGCGGCGCGATGAAAAAGCTGATGGGCGGCGGCAAAAACGCAGCCGAGAGCCTGAAAGAAAAGCTGGAAGCCAAGGGCTTTGAAGTAACGCTGTACGAAAGCCCGATGGACAAGATCCAAAAGCGCATCGCCGCGGGCGAAAAAGTGGATTTCAACATCTACTTCGCAGGCAAGGATACCATTGCGGATTTTGTGGGCGCACAGGATCTTATCATCACACTTGTGGACGTGGCCGGCGGCTTCCAGGCTGTGGCGCGCCCGGGCTTTGGCATGACGAAGGGCGGCGGCGAGATCCCCTGGTATGTGTTCGAGCTCTCTGTTATCGTCATCGGCTGCCAGCAGCCGACGATCCTGGCGGACATTCCCCAGGCCCGCACCTATATCAACACCTACGATTCCGCTCCCGCTACGCTGGATGTGCTGGTGGACGAGCTGATGGCCGGGCCGGAAGCTTTCAAGGGCAAAGACCCCATCGACAGCTTCTGCGGCATGTGGGACACGCATCTGTGAATCTTTTGCAAAAAAGCGCGCGGGCATAATGCGGCCCGCGCGCCTTTCCTGCTTTCCGGCCCCTGCAACCATATGAACCTTTCAAATCCAAGGAGGAAGCTTATGTCTGAAAATCCGTTCTCCGCGTTCACGCCCAAAAAAGAATGGCTTGTGTGCGTGGATTCCGACGGCTGCGCCATGGACACCATGGATTCCAAGCACCATCAGGCCTTCTGCCCACAGCTCATCCGTGTGTACGGGCTGGAGGAATACGCCGGGCTCATCACCCCCCACTGGATGGAAGTGAACCTGTACAGCCGCACCCGCGGCGTGAACCGCTTTAAAGGGCTTGCCGCCACGATGCGCATGCTGGCGGAACACGGCGTGCGTGTCCCCGGCGCGGACGAGCTGTGCGCCTGGGTGGAAAAGGCCCCCAAGCTTTCAAACCCGGCGCTGGAGGAAGCCGTTGCGGCCGGCGGCGGCGCGGGCCTGCAAAAAGCGTTGGAATGGAGCCGCGCCGTCAACGCGGCCATCGCCGCCATGGGCGATGATTCGCGGCCGTTTCCCGGCTGCAGAGAGGCCCTGGCGGCGATCCATGTGCTGACGGACACCGCCGTTGTTTCCAGCGCCAACAGCGAGGCTTTGGCGGAAGAATGGACGCGCCACGGCCTTGTCCAGCATATGGACGTCGTTCTGGGCCAGGACGCAGGCACCAAAGAGGCCTGCCTTTCGGCGCTTTCTGCCAAGGGCTATGCGCCGGGCCATGTGCTGATGGTTGGCGACGCCCTGGGCGACCTTGCCGCCGCGCAGCACGCAGACGCGCTGTTCTATCCCATTCTCGTAGGCAAGGAAAAAACGAGCTGGGAGCGCCTTGTCTCCGAAGCGCTGCCCCGTTTCCTGGCGGGCACTTTTGCGGGTGCATATCAGGAACAGCTTCTGGCCGAGCAGCGGGAAATTCTGAAATAAGCCTTTGACTCCGCACCGCAAAGCCTGCGCTTTCCGCGGCCCGGAAAATATGGCTCTCAGGCCATGTATCGTTGAAAACAGGCTTAACACAGTATTTCCTCTGTTCCTTCTCATAAAATATTCAACCCTGCTTCACTAAATTTTTAAAGGGTCATTCGGAGAAATTTTTATTGCGGAATAATGAAGAATGCCCGGCCCCGTGCTGCTTTACGGGGCCGGGCATTCTTTTTTTACAGTTATTTTGGGCTGCTTACGCCCGGTCCGCCGCTTTCCGCGCGCAAACGGCCGCCGCGCACAGCGCAAGGGCGTTCAGCGCCAGCGTCACGCACAGCAGCACGGCCGATGCGAACGCAGCCGCCTGCGCCGTATCCAAAAAAGCTCCCACATCCTCAATGCGCGAAAGATGCGCATGATAACGCAATTGAAGATACAGCGCCGCCGCACAGGCGGCAAAGCTGACGCATACCAAAGGCAGCGCCGGATGCAGCGCGCGCGGCCGGGCCGCCGTGCGGATCATCGCCGCCACGGGCAGCATCCAGGCCAAAAGGCCCAAAGCCAGGCTGGCAAGGTTCATCCAGCCCGCGCCGATCCCTGCAAAAAATTCCATTGTGTGCTCCTTTCCCGCGCCGCAGGAAAGATTGCACCGTCACCGCTCCTCAATGGTATAAGTGAACTCGTACTGCTTCTGCAGCGCTTTCACCTTATCCTCGTTGTCTTCGATGAACGTGGGCGTATAAACGGATTTTCCCTCTTTCTTATACGCCTCCATGATCTCCTGCAGCTTGTCCCAGCATTCGTCTTTCTTTTCGTAATCCTCCGCGAGGTTGATGATGAATTCGCGGTGTTTGGGAATGCGTGCCTTCATGTCGTTTCCTCTCCTTTGTCATTCAATGAAATGCCAAAGGAAATTGTACGCAAAAAGCGCGCCTGCGTCAAGTGTGCGGCCGCCGCGCGGCCGTCAGAAATGCATTTCGTAGTAATACCAGCCGCTGCGCAGCCTCTCGGTGTAATACCAGTTGTCCCCCTCCGTTTCTTCCCAGCACCAGCCCGCGCCCGACGGAGCGAGCGTCATATCCCCTGTGCCGCCGAAGCTCAGCGGAACATCCCCGGGCGAATAATAGAAACCATTATAGCTTGTCTGGGATGCAAAGCCCGAGACCCCGCATTCAAACTGTACCTGTCCGGTACGGCTGTCATAAGAGATGCGGTCCACTCCCGGATATTCTGCGTCACCGGCGGCGCCTGCCAGAGCGATCTCACCCGCCAGCGCCTCCAGCGCCTGTACGTCCCGCTCCACCAGAGCCGCCACCGACGCCTGTGAAGCAAGCCCGCAGGCCGTAAGAAAAAGCATCAGGCAGCAAACAGCCGCAGAGCAAAGCTTTTTCCTCATATTTCTTTCCCCCTTTTTCGCGCATTGTACATCCAAACCCGATGGGGCATGTCCCGGCGGCAAAATGTGGGCCATGATTTCGGTCCGCAGGCGTGCTTGACGATGCCATGCGCAAAACTGCTCTTTTCGGAGCGGTATTTTGTTACACGAGGGGGCGCAGCTCCTGCTCCATCACGTCCGGGTCCAGCGTGCCCGCCTGTACACGGGCGGCATTATAAGTGCTGATGCCGTCCCCCACCGGCAGCACACACAACAGCGCAAACAGCACTGCACCCAGAAACACCGCGACGCGCACCAACGCCACAGTGCGGAACTGCCGCAGGATGACGCACACGAATACGCAGGCCATCCAGACCAGAAACACGCTTGCAAGCACGCGCTTCACTGTCAGGCCGTAAGCCGCGATATAAAGCGCCATTTTTGCAGCTGCCGTGGCCAGCAGCAGCAGCGTCAGCGCCGAAAGCGCGGTATTGCATACCCGCAGCAGACAGTTTTCCGCAGCCTGCGCACGGCTCATCACATTGGCGGCCAGCAGAATAACGATGTTGATGGCCGCCACACGGCACAATTCAAAAAAGCCCTGACGCGCATACTCGGAATAAGAAAATCCCTCAGGCAGTGCGCCCCAAAATGCGCCGAACAGATATTTCGCCTGCATGGAGATAAACAACAGATACACCGCGCACAGCACGAACAAAGCCGTAAGGACTGTGGAGCGGGGCGCGAACCGCAGGCCCCGCTGCACCGCGCACACCTCCTTTTTGTCGTAAACACAGGCGCGGCGGCCGCGCACGGCGCCATATACAAGGCCATACAGGTACAGAGCCGTGGGCAGCGCAAAAAACACTTTCACGACAAACTCCGTCCAGGAATCCCTCCAGCCGGAAAACCATGCGGCAAGGCGGCCTACAAAACCCGAAAGCAGCGATGCAAAGCCGTCATCTGCCGCCATCAGCAGCGGCAGCACGAAGCACAGGCACAGCAGCGCCAGCGCCACGCCGCCCAGCACCCCCAGCAGGCGTTTGCCCCGGCTTCGCTCTCCCGGCTCAGAACGGGCCGCGCGCACACGGCGGCCAAGCCCTTTCAAGCCAAAAACAAACGCCGCAGGCAGACGCATGAAGTTGCCCCAGGGCAGAACAAACAGAGCGTTGAGCACGTCCAGCGGCAGCCAATTAGAGGTCTTTCCACTTTTCAACAGACGGCCCGTGGCGCTCAGCGTCCAGTATTCCGCTGTGAACAGCAGCGCGCCGTAATGGACGGCTCCCAACAGTCCGCCGCCGTAGGGCAGTGCATAGCCAAGCCCCAGGCAAAGCAGTACCGCCAGCCAGAACCAGCTTTCCCGGGGCGGGCGCAGCTTTGCAAGATACACATAAGCCAGTACCGCGCCCGCAAAAAGTGCCGTGAACAGAGCGGTGCCCGTGCCCGCATTGCCGAACCACCGCCAGCCGCTCCAGAGCTGAAGCTCCCAGAACAGCCAGCCCACGGCCAGGAAACCACAGGCAAACGCCGCGTCCACTCCGGTGAAGCCGGGCGTCTTTTCTGTCCGGCCGACGGCGGAGCTCCCGTACTGACAGGGCGCACCAAGCGGTGCGGCGGCCTCCTGCACGGCATTCTCCTGCGCCGCGGGCTTCACGGCCCTTGAAAACGGCGCACTTTTACAAGGCGGGCACGGCATGCCCGCCGTCTTTTTCTCCTGTTCCATTTTGTCAGTCCTCCGTGTAGTCTAAAATGTCCGCCGGCTTGCAGTCCAACGCCTTGCACAGCGCTTCCAGCGTGGAAAAACGAATGGCCTTCGCCTTATTGTTTTTGAGGATGGAGAGATTCGCGGGCGTGATGCCGACGCGTTCGGCCAACTCTCCCGCACTCATTTTCCGGCGCGCCATCATCACGTCGATGTTCACCACAATGGGCATTTCGGCACGTCCTTTCTCAAATCGTATAGTCGTTTTCATCTTTGAGCCGAACCGCCTCGGCAAAGACATTCTTCACCACGCGCAAAATCAGGCCAACAAATGCCGCAGCCGCGCTGACGATGAGGAACGGCATATAGTACAGCGCACTGAACAGACATACCAGCCCGGCCGCAATGCAGCACCAGGACAACAGGCGCAGGATGGAGACGTTCTCCGGGATAAAAACCTCGCCCTCGCTGATGTTGCGCAGCAAACGCCACAGGCCGTACAGTGCCGCAGCGGCGGGCACGGCCGCCGTATAGGTGCTGACGAGGAACAACTCGAATTTTCCGGCCAAATCCTGCACGCGCAGACGGATGAGCAGCCGGAACAACCATGGTGCACCGATGCAAACTCCTGCCAGAATGAGCATAAAAAGGCAGACGCAGAATTTGGAAAGCTTGACACTTTTGTCTTTGTTCCAGTTCATAACGATTCCTCCACCGATTGTCGTTGGGGACAGTATATCATAGTATTTTCTGAAATACAAGTATTTTTTATTGTTTATCAATATATTTTTATTCTTGTTCGATTTTTTGACGTTTTTTCTGCCCGGTATACCGGAGCGCAAAGATCGAAAAAAATTCTTTTAGGCAAAGTGTTTTCCACACAGCAGCGGCCGTATGTTGAAAACTTTCCGAACATTTTCTGCGGGACGTCCTGCGCTTTCGCCGGTGCTGTTGTGCGAAGAGGAGGCCCAATTGAATGGAAAGGGGTGTTCAGTCTACGATTATTTTTTCTTCAACCGTTTCTGATGCTCTTTGCTCCAAAAGTAAATAAGCAGCGGCCAATAAAAAAGCCTTGTCTGTTTCACAAACGAGCGCGGTCTTTTGGGAAGAAAAAATTTTCAGTTTCAGCGACGATGGCCTGAGTTTGTTTCCGTGTCCGGCGAACGCGGAAAAACGAAAGTTTTCAACATGCGGCCGCTGCTGTGTGGAAAACCTTCCCGATACGAAAAAACGCTCCTTCCTGAAAACAGAAAGGAGCGCCGATGCAGTTATATGCGCTTACAGTTCGATTTTGCCGTACAGAGGCAGATCCGCGCCGTCGTTGATGGTCTCAGTGCGCTTGGGTACCGTGGGCGCGGCGCTTGGGTCGCGCGGGCGGTCCGCAAATTCACGGGCCGGAGTGCTGGTGCGGGCCGCGTATTCCCCGTCTTTGCGGGGCGGGCGCGGGCCGCGCGCGCCGTC
>NZ_JAFOIN010000036.1:0-17491 GCF_017421385.1 Ruthenibacterium sp.
TACTCACCTCCACGTGCTCTGTAGTGTGCCTGCTTCCTCAAGCCCATTCTAACAAATTTTGAATTGCTGTGTTAGAGGCACTTGTGTTTCATCCATTTTGGTGCCTTGGAGCGCAGCGGAAAGGAATGGTCATAGCCATGAAATCTTCTGCAAAAGAGCATTTGAATGATTTGTCCAAGAGATATCCTGCTTTGATGTGCTGTGCGGCAGAGGTGGAAGCGGCTGCGCAGCAGATGATCGCCTGTTATCAAAACGGGGGAAAGCTTTTGGTTTGCGGCAACGGAGGCAGCGCTTCAGACAGTTTGCATATTGTGGGCGAATTGATGAAAGGGTTCGTGCTTCCCAGAAAGCTGGATGAAAATATGCAGAAGCGTTTGCGGGAAGCCTGTCCGGAAATGGCAGAGTATTGCATCGAAAACCTGCAGGGAGCACTGCCGGCTATCAGCCTTGTCAGCGAAGCAGGCCTGACGACGGCTTATGCGAATGACCAGGCGCCGGATTTGGCGTTTGCACAGCAGGTGCTCGGCCAAGCAAAACCGGGAGATGTGCTTTTGGCAATTTCCACTTCCGGCAATTCGGCCAACGTATTGTACGCGATCGGCATTGCCCGCGCCTTGCATGTGAAAACAATCGGTTTGACGGGGCATGCCGGAGGAAAGATGGCGTCATTGTGTGACGTCTGCATCAAAGTGCCAGGCGTGGAAACGTTCAAGATCCAGGAGTACCACTTGCCGGTGTACCATGCGCTTTGTATGTGTGTGGAAGAAGAATTTTTCGGGGAATGAATGCTTTAAAGCAAGCCTTCGGAGCGGCTTGAAATTACAATTTTCAGAAACGAATAAAAACAGCAGGCACCGGAATGCATCGCATTTTTCGGTGCCTGCTGTTTTTGGGAGAATAGGATATCACAGCGCTAAGCTTTGGCACCAAGCGCGTAAATCGGCCGGAGAAAGGCCGGTGTTCAGAAGTTTTCCTTCCACAAGGGCTGCATCAGGAGAAAGGCTTTTTTTCAAAGCGGCGGCTGTTTTCCCAAATCCGCTGCCGCCGGAAGTTGCAAACAGAATGACCCTTTTCCCTGAGAAATCATAGGTTTCCAGAAACGTATTGATGATGGTCGGTGCCACATACCACCAAATCGGAAAACCGACGAAAATCGTATTATATGCGTCTATGGCGGCATTTTTATCTGCCAGTGCGGGACGAAAACCCGGGTCATTCATTTCGACGGAGCTGCGGCTTTTCTTATTTCTCCAGTCCAGATCGGCGGGCGTATAAGGGATCTGCGGACGAATCTCGTAAACATCGGCGTCCACGGCGGCCGCCAGCGCCTGCGCGGCTCGGCGGGTGGTTCCGGTGCAGGAAAAATAGGCAACCAATGTTTTGTTCATATCCATAAAGTTTTCCTCCTGTTTATATACTCGGGTGCAGTGCTGCCTCTTTTGCACGCTTCCGAAATGTGAACCACAGCCTTAACGGGGGATGAAAACTGTGATTCTGTTTTTCGAAGCGTGTCAGTATTATACAGCTTAAAGTTGACTCCAAGTCAAGTGCTTTTTTAAGGAGGGATGAAAAGGAGAGGAACGCGTAACCAAGTTTTGTATCTCTGCGGAAAGATGGAGAATCACAAAGGGGAGCGCATGAGGCTGTGTTTCTACGCATGCGCATCCTTTTGTACCGAACGAAAATATTGCTTGGGTGTCATGCCGTATTCCTGCTTGAATGCGCGGAAAAAATGATTGTATCCGCCAAATCCTCCCAGCCGGTACACCTCGGTAATGGGACGCCCCTGTTCGATATAATGACAGCACAGGTCCAGTTTAGTTTTGACGATATAGCTATGCAGGGTTTGTCCTGTCTGGCGTTTGAATTCCCGTGCAATATGGAACCGGCTGATATAGAATACCTGCTCCAGCTGCTCCAGAGTGATTTCTTCCGTGATATGGGTACGGATGTACACGAACAGCTCGTCCATCATCAGATGTTTACGGCTGCCCTGCGCGCGGTGCTGCTCCGCGTGGATACAGGCGCGCAGCACGAGGATGACGAACATCTTCAGCAAGCTCTCCTCAAACAGTGCACTGGCAAAGCTGTCGTGCTCCTGCGGCAGCGTGACCATGCGGCGTGCCAGGCTTTTGATGAGCATGGATATCTCACTGTCTGCCCGCACAGCGATGCGCCGGAAGGGCACCACGTTGAAGAACCGTTCATGTTTCCGCCGCTCGCCACAGGCTATGAGGAGTGGGACGGCAGCATTGAGGAACAGAACCGCGCGTTCTATCTCCGTCTGGCGCAGAGTGGTGTGGGATTACCTCATGCTGGGTGACGTTGCGCACATTCGCGTTTTTTCTCTCACGCCCAAGCTGTTAGATGACAGCCAGATCGAAAGATTCTAACGGCTTGCAGATAGCGAGTCCGCCTGAGTAGTGGAGGATGGTTCGTAAACGTACCGTGCTGAAAATGATCTGAGTGACCGGAAATAACCTCGCTTGCCCGTGGCTGAATTCTCATAAGGTGTTGGACAAACTCCATTGGGTATAGTATAATAAAAATGTTAGTGAAATTTTATAGGGTAGTAATAGGAGATACGTCCAAATGACCCAACAAGAGGAGATTTTGGGATGGAACAGCAGATGAATGAGCTGCAGGCACTGAAGGAAGAAAATAAGGTGCTTCGGGCACAAAATAAAGAACAGACGCAGAAGCTGTACGAGCAGCACGCTCAGATTTTTGTCCAGAGAAACCGCATCAATGAGTTGGAGAGCTGGGAGACAATCTGGCGCGAGCGCGTGAATGTGTTGGTACGGATACAAGCCAGTCGCTCCTGGAGGTTGGTGCAGAAAGCTGGTCGTGCGCTCAACCGTCTTTTGCCGCCCGGCAGCGTGAGAAGAACGCTGGCGGGCAAACTGATGTGCGGCGGCGCGGCTTGCATTGCACGCGTACGATCTGCTACACGCCGTATTGAGCGAATTGGATGGTTCCGGCGGCTCAAACTTCTTTCCTTTGCGCAGCCAGCATCTGTGCGCGTCAGCATCATTATCCCGGTATGTAATCAGTTCGTATACACATACCAATGCTTGCAAAGCATTTTGGACACATGCGGCGATCTTGCTTATGAGATCGTTCTGGCGGATGATGCTTCAACGGACGCCACTCGGAACATTCAAAAGAAAGTATCCGGAATCCGCGTCGTGCGCAATGAACAGAACCTGCGTTTTCTGCGCAACTGCAACAACGCTGCAAAAAGTGCGCGCGGGGAATTTATTGTGTTTCTCAACAACGATACGCAGGTGCAGGACGGCTGGCTGCAAAGTCTGCTGCGGCTGATGGATGCGCGCCCGGACTGCGGGATGGCAGGCTCCAAAATCCTGTTTCCAGACGCAAACTTGCAGGAGGCTGGCGGGATTGTGTGGCGGGACGGGACGGCGTGGAACTATGGGCGCGGGCAAAGCGCGGACAAACCGGAGTTCAACTATGTGAAAGAGGTGGATTATATTTCAGGCTGTTCCATTATGATTCGCACGGCGTTATGG
This sequence comes from Ruthenibacterium sp., assembly GCF_017421385.1. Taxonomy (NCBI): domain Bacteria; kingdom Bacillati; phylum Bacillota; class Clostridia; order Eubacteriales; family Oscillospiraceae; genus Ruthenibacterium; species Ruthenibacterium sp. The sequence goes on from NZ_JAFOIN010000036.1 coordinate 3,531, forward strand.
CGGGAAATCGGCGGGTTTGACGAGCGGTTTGCCCCGGCATACTGCGAAGACTCCGACCTGGCGTTTGCGGTGCGGGCGCACGGGTACAAGGTGCTGTATCAGCCGGACAGTGTTGTGGTTCATTACGAGGGCGTCTCAAACGGGACGGATCTTTCCGCGGGGCAAAAGCAGTATCAAATTGAGAACCAGAAAAAACTGTATCAGAAATGGCGTTCCGTTCTGGAGCGGGAGAATTACCCGCAGGCACAACAGGTGTTTCGCGCGCGCGAGCGTGGCTCGGCACCGTGTCTTCTGATGATTGATCACTATGTGCCGACGTTTGACCAGGACGCGGGCAGCCGCACGGTATATGAGTATATCCGGTTGTTTCTGGCAAAAGGGTACAGGGTTAAATTCCTGCCGGATTATTTCGAAAAGACAGATCAATACACTCATGCGCTGCAGCAGCTGGGGGTAGAGGTGTTTCACAGCAGCGACTTCAGATACACCTGGAAGGATTGGGTGCGCGAGAATGCGCAGCAGTTTGACTATGTCTTTCTCAACCGCCCGCACATCAGCGTGAAATATATCGGCTTTTTGCGCCAGCATACGCGTGCAAAAGTGATTTATTACGGCCATGACCTTCACTTTTTGCGTGAGACGCGCCAGTATGAGGTGACGGGTGATGCCGCGCTGCTTTCGTCGGCGCAGGAGTGGAAAGCTCTGGAGCTGCTGCTGATGGACAAGGCGGATATCAGCTATTATCCCAGCCGAACGGAAGAGGAGTATATCCATGCCATTGACCCGGCCATCCGCGTCAAGGCAATTCCGGCCTATATCTATACGGATGTGCCGACGCCGGCGTATCATCTGGCGGAACGCTCCGGACTGATGTTTGTCGGCGGGTTTGGGCATGCGCCCAACGCGGATGCGGTGCTGTGGTTTTTCCGTGAGATATGGCCGATTGTGAAAAAAAGTCGGCCGGATCTTATCATGCACGTTTTGGGCAGCCGTCCGACAGAGGAGATTATGCGGCTGGATGCGCCGGACTTTCGCATTCACGGTTTTGTTTCCGACGAGGAGCTGGCACGCTTTTACCGGGAGACCCGTATGAGCGTGGTTCCGCTGCGATACGGCGCAGGGATTAAGGGCAAGGTAGTAGAGGCGATGAAGAGCGCCAGCCCGGTGATTACCACGCATGTGGGTGCGGAGGGCATTGAGGGTGCGCAAAACGTGCTTGCGATTGAAGACGACCCGGCTGCGTTTGCACAGCGTATTCTGGCGCTGTATGACAACGAGGCGGCACTGGCAGCCATGAGCGGCGGCGGGTGCGCGTATGTGCGCAAGCAGTTCGGCCCGGAAAACGCGTGGAAAGCGATTGAGGAGGATTTTGCATGATCTATCGGTCCAAAGCGCCGCTGCGGCTTGGATTGGCCGGCGGAGGCACGGATGTATCACCGTATTGTGATCAATATGGCGGCGTGGTGCTGAATGTGACGATTGACATGTACGCCTACTGTACAATTGTTCCCCGCACGGACGGCCGGGTTGTGTTTCATGCGGCTGACCGTGGCGAACATTTTGAAGCGCAGGCCGGCAGGCTGGAAATTGACGCCTTGCTGCCGCTTCACAAAGGGCTGTACAATCGGATTGTCCGTCAGTTTTGCGACGGCAGTCCTCTGGCGCTGACGATGACGACCTATTCGGATGCACCGGCCGGCAGCGGACTGGGCTCATCCTCCACCATGATGGTAGCCATGCTGAAATGCTATATGGAATGGCTGAACCTGCCGTTGGGCGAATATGATATGGCCCGCCTGGCCTATGAGGTCGAACGGGTGGAACTGGGGCTTTCCGGCGGCAGACAGGATCAGTATGCAGCGACATTCGGCGGATTTAATTATATTGAATTCTATGCACAGGACCGCGTGGTGGTAAATCCGCTGCGCATTAAAAACTGGATCCGCAACGAGCTGGAAAACAGCCTTGTGCTGTATTATACCGGGCAGAGCAGGGATTCGGCGCGGATTATTGAAGAGCAGAAAAAAAGCACGTCCGGCGGCGAAAGCCTGGCGGGGATGCATGAGATGAAACAGCAGGCGGAACGCATGAAAGAGTATGTGCTGAAAGGCGATTTTGACGGCTTTGCCGATTGTCTGCGCATGGGCTGGCAGGCCAAGAAAAAAACGTCTGCCGCAATTTCCAATCCCGCCATTGAACAGATGTATGATTTTGTGATGAAGCACGGCGGAAAGGCGGCAAAAATCAGCGGCGCCGGCGGCGGCGGGTTTATGATGATTGTCTGTGATCCCGTGAAACGGTATGATTTGGTGCAGGCGTTGAAACAGACGGGCGGCTCTGTAATGCTGGCCAGCTTTACAGAAAAAGGGTCGCAGGCCTGGACGTTGTATGATTGAGAGGTCTACATGAAACAGACAACAGAACTTGTTTTGGACGGCCTGCGGCAGCGGCAGCCGGCGCTGGCAGGATGCATGCCCGACGTGTGCGCTGCAACGGAATGCATTGCGCGCAGCCTGCGTGCCGGCGGCCGGATTCTGGTGTGCGGCAACGGCGGCAGCGCGGCGGACAGCCTGCATATCGTAGGCGAGCTGATGAAGGGGTTTTGTCTGCCGCGCACGCTGTCCGATGTGCAGCAGGCGCGGCTGCGTGCGGCCTGTCCGGATTTTGCAGAGCATTGCATTGCCGGGCTGCAGAAGGCTCTGCCGGCGGTCAGCCTGGTAAGTGAGACCGCTCTTTTGACGGCGTTTGCCAACGATCAGTCGGCGGATCTTGTCTTTGCCCAGCAGGTACTGGGGCAGGGGCGTGCAGGCGATGTGCTGCTGGCGATTTCTACCTCAGGCAATTCACAGAATGTTCTGTACGCGGCGGGCGTGGCCCGTGCGATGGATCTGCGGGTGGTCGGCCTGACGGGCCGGACCGGCGGCCGGCTGGCTGCACTGTGTGACAGCTGCATCCGCGTGCCGGCGGATCAGGCGTATTTGGTGCAGGAATATCATCTGCCTGTCTATCACACAATCTGTCTGGCGCTGGAACAGGAATTCTTTGGAGAATAGGCAATGAAGAAGGAAGCAATCATTCTGGCGGGCGGGTTCGGCACGCGGCTGCGGCATGTGGTGTCCGATGTACCAAAGCCCATGGCTCCGGTGTGCGGGCGCCCGTTTTTACAGTATATTCTGGATGATTTAATCAACAAGGGCGTCGGCCGTGCCGTTCTGGCGGTGGGATATCGTGCGGATGTGATCGAAGGCTTTTTCGGCCGGGCCTATAACGGCCTTTCGCTGGCCTATTCCAGAGAGGAGACACCGCTGTTTACAGGCGGGGCGGTAAAAAAGGCGCTGCGCGCCTGTGAGCAGCAGGATGTATTGGTGGTGAACGGCGACACCTTTTTTGATGTGGATCTCGATGCGCTGGCGCAGTTTCATGCGCAGACGGGTGCGCAGCTGACCATTGCGGCCAAACCGATGCGCGATTTTTCGCGCTACGGCACGCTGGAACTTGCGGCGGACGGGCGGATTATGACATTCCGCGAAAAGCGGGCGTGCGCCAGCGGTGTGATCAACGGCGGGGTGTACTGCATTTCGCACGGAGCGCTGGACGGCTTTGCGGATGATGCCCCCTTCAGCCTGGAGCAGGACTATTTGGAGAAACGCGTTTGTGACGGCGCATTCTACGCATTTTTGTGTGACGGATATTTTATTGATATCGGGATTCCGGAGGATTACGCAGCGGCACAGGAGGCGTTTCAAAGCAGATGAACAGGGCGGCTTTTTTTGACAGGGACGGTACCATCAATATAAATACCGGACATCTGTTTGAACCGGAAAAGCTGGTGTTTATTGACGGAACGCCGCAGCTGATCCGCCGTTTCAACGAGGCCGGATATCTGGTGATTGTGGTGACCAATCAGGCAGGCATCGCAAAGGGATATTACACCGAGGCACAAATGCACCATTTGCATGATGTGATGAATCACCGGCTGCGTGAGGAGTATGCGGCGCACATCGACGCGTTTTATTTTTGCCCGCATCATCCGGACTTTACCGGCCCGTGCCATTGCCGCAAGCCGGAAACGGGGATGCTGGAGCAGGCGATTCGGGATTTTGACATCGATCCCGCTCAAAGTTATCTGTTTGGCGACAAGCCGCATGACATTCAGTGCGGCACCGCGATGGGAATTCAAAGCTATGAGATCAACTGGGCGCTGCGCCATTTTGTGCTGCGCCGCACGGAGGCAATGAATGTCTGAAAAAGACTTGTGGGAAAAAGACAGTGAGCTGCTTTATGAAAAATACCGGCAGGCGCAGGACGAGTTGGAGCGCTGCGCTGTGTTGCTGCAGCAAAAGAACGAGCAGTTAGCCGCGCAGGCGCTGCATGTGCAGCAGCTGGAACAGGCGCAGGACGCGCTGACGGGCAGCCGATACTGGAGGATGACCGCTCCGCTGCGGAAAGCGGTGTCCCGGGTGGGCAAAATGCGCCGCCGGATCCATGACGCGCGGGACCGCCGCTGGGTGCGGCGGACGTTCCCCGGCGCAAGTGTGCCTCCGCTGCAATTCGCCGATGCGGCCGAACTGCGTGCGCAGTTGGCTGCGCCGACGACAGACGGGCCGTTGTTCAGTATTCTGGTTGCAGTGCGGGATACGCCGGAGCCTGCTTTCCGGCAGATGGTGGATTCCGTTATCAATCAGACGTATCCCCGCTGGCAGTTGTGCATTGCCGATGCAAGCGGTGACAGCCTGGCCCGTGCGCATCAGGCACTGCTTGCGCGGGACAGCCGCATTTCCTGTTGCCGAGTGGCGGATGCGCAGACTGCGGCCGAATGCCTCAACGCCGCGCTGCAGCTTGCCGGGGGCGATGTCCTTTCGCAAATAGACGCCGACGCATTGCTGTATCCGACAGCGTTGTATGAGGCGGCTGCCCGCTTGCGCGACGGTTCGACGGACGCGGTATACACGGATGAGGCTTTTCTCTATGAGGACGGCCGGCGTGAGCCGTTTACAAAGCCGAATTTTTCACGCGATTTTCTGTATGCGCAGAACTTTATCGGGCGCTTTCTGTCGGTGCGGCGGTCGGTTTTGGATTCCGATGCGCCGTTTGACCCGGCGTTTGGATGCGGGACGGATTACGACTTTGCGCTTCGCCTGTGCGCACGCACCAGCGCGATTGCGCATGTTCCCCGGGTGCTGTACAGCCGCCCGGCCCCGCCGGAAGACGGCACACAGGCGCAGCTGCGCGCGTTGGATGCCTGCCTGAAGCGACAATATGGTGCCTGCGCTTTTGCGCAAAAAGAGCGCGGCGGTTGCGGGTATACGCCGCGTTTCCCGCTGGCGGAGCCAAAACCGAAAGTCAGTATCATCATTCCGATGAAAGATAAAGCGGAACTGACTCGTATCTGTGTATGCAGCATCCTGCAAAAAACGCGGTATCCGGATTATGAGATTCTGCTTTTGGACAACGGTTCCGAGCTGATGCGAACAAGGCGGATTTTGTCCGATCTGGAAACGCAGTCGGATCGCGTCCGGGTATGCCCGGCGGATTTCCCGTTCAACTGGTCCCGTCTGAACAATTATGGTGCTGACCTGGCGCAGGGCGATGTGCTTGTTTTCATGAACAATGATATGGAAGTCATTACGGAGGACTGGCTGGACCGCCTGGCCGAGAATGCACTTCGCCCTGATGTGGCGGTTGCAGGCCCGATGCTGTTGTATCCGGATGACACCGTTCAGCATGCGGGCGTGGAATTTTCACAGGGGGAGTTCCGGCATTCGTTTCGCCTGCAGCCGGCGCAGCCGGACGGGCAGGGCAGCGTATTGCCGTTTTGCCAGCGCGGCGTTCTGGCTTTGACAGGTGCCTGCCACGCAGTCTCCCGTACCGTATTTGAAACGCTGGGCCGTTATGACGAGGATTTTGTGGTGTGCTGGAGCGATATTGAATATTGTCTGCGCGCAAGGGCCGCGGGATTACAAGTTGTTTACATCCCGTCGGTAAAATTGTATCATTCGGAATCCAAAAGCCGCGGCCAGTATCGTGAAGGTGAGCGCGGGTATATTCCGGACGGGGATTTTGTCTGTCTGGAGCGAATGTGTGAAAAATATAAAACGCTGTTATGCAGTACTGCGCAGTCGGCCAATACTTGAATGTGCCGTTTCGGTGTGTTGCAGGAAGGATCGACTTCGTGGAGGTTTTTTATGAAATTTGGATGTTTGTATTATGCGGATTCGGAAAATATCGGGGATGATATCCAGACATACGCACAGCGGCGTTTTTTGCCGCAGGTTGATTACTGGGTGGATCGGGAATCCCTGAACACTTTTGTCCCGGACGCTGAGGAGCGCGTGGCGATGATCATGAACGCCTGGTTTATGTATTCTCCGCAAAACTGGCCGCCGACGCCCTACATTCTGCCGTTGTTTGTATCGACGCATTTTTCACAGTACCATGTTCAATGGTTGAAAACAGCAGAGAAAAAATATGAGTTTGCCCGGCAGTATCTGGTGCAAAACGCCCCGATCGGCTGCCGCGACGCGTCTACAATGGAACATCTGCGCAAGTTGGGGATTGAGGCCTATTTTTCCGGCTGCCTCACCTTGACGCTGCCGGAGTTCCCCGATGTGCAGCCGGAGGACGTCATATGCCTGGTGGATGTTCCTGCGCAGGTGGAAGAATATGTGCGCTCCAAGGGGTACCAGGTTCGCGTGATGACGCATCAACAGGATACGCTGCGCAGCAAATCCATCCGGGAACGGATGGAACAGGCGGAATCCTGTTTGAAACAATATCAATCTGCGCGCTGTGTCATTACGACGCGCCTGCATTGCGCACTGCCGTCCACCGGGCTTCAGACGCCGGTACTGGTGTTGTATTCGGACTCCTATGAAGAACGTTTCCGCGCGCTGAAAGACTTCTTTCACACCACGGATATTCAGACGTTTCTGGACGGTGCGTGGGACGCTTTTCTGGAATGCCCGCAGAGCAAGGGGACGCAGTACCTGCCGTATCGCGAAAAGCTGATCAGGACGTGCAGCGATTTTGTGCGCCGGGCGGCGGCGATGACGTCGGAATTTTCCGTGCCGAACCGCAACGGGCAGCAACGCGAGGCGGCGCGGTTCCGGCAAATGATTGAGCGCGAGACGTATCTTGCCCAGATTCGTCAGCTGAGTGAAGCGTATCAGGAGCATGAGACGTATATCAGAAGGTTGGAAAGCAGCCGTACGGAGCTGCAAACGATGAATGGGGAATACGCTTCGCAGATTCAGCAGCTTTCGTCCGAATTGGATTATGAAAAGCACCGCTGCGCTGAACTGCAGGAATACAACGGCCGCCTGCGCAATTTGCGTGCAAGCCTGTTGTCTGTTCTGCGCGAGGAAACCGATGATACCACAGGGGGATTTTTTGGATGAAAATTTGGTATTTGACAAGTGAGTTTCCGCCGACGTTTGGCGGTGGGATTGGAATGTATGTTGACATTGTTTCCCGCATGATGGCGCAGGAGGGAAATGATGTTGCGGTGTTTGTGCGGGACAACCACACAAGCGAAGAACGGGTTTCCGACCATTTGCGCCACATTCGTTTCAAGGCGGAAGAGGGCGAGGAGTATGCTCGTCTGGGATACTGGGCAGCGCTGGCTTATCAGTATTATAAGGTAGTCTGCCGGCAGATTGAACAGGAGGGTGCCCCGGACCTGATTGAGGTGCAGGAGTATAACGCGATTGGGTATTATGTGCTGCAATATAAGTATCTGGGCGATACCCGTCTGCAGCAGACCAAAATTGTCGTGCATATGCACACGCCGACGTTTGAGCTCAGCCGGGTCAACCGTACGCCGGAATACCGTTTCCCCGAATACTGGATCGGGCAGATGGAACAGTACTGCATCAAGGCGGCGGACGGGCTTGTGACGCAGAGCGAATTTCTGAAGTCAAAGCTCAGCCCGTATGCGGACTGCCCGATTCAAGTGATTCCGCTTCCGTATCAGTTTTCCTATGCGGAAAACCTGACCTACCAATGCGGGGATTACCTGCTGTATGCCGGCCGGATTGAATGGCGCAAGGGCATCGTTCAGTTGATTGCCCAGATGGACCGGCTGTGGCAGGAGGGCTGTACCACGAAACTGGTTGCCCTGGGCGGTGACACCTATTTTGCTCCGCGTGCGTGCATGCTGCGGGAGATGGTGAAAAAGAAATATGCCCATCGGGTGGAGCAGGGGCTGCTTTCGTTCGTGGATTCTGTGCCGCCAAAAGAACTGAACCGCATGATGGTGCAGGCGCGGGCCGTGGTGATCCCCTCGATTTATGAAAACTATCCCTACACCAGCATTATCGCCATGTCGCTCGGGATGCCGATGCTGGTCTCCAAACAGGGCGGCCAGGCGGAACAGGTGCTGGAAAACGGCGTGAACGGCTTCATTTTCGACTGGGATGACCCCGACGATTGCGTAAACAAAATTCGTGCGTTGCTTGCTTTGAACAAGGATGAGCTGCGCCAGATGGGGGCCCGCGCCAAAGAACGTATCCAATCAGTGTGCAGCATGGAAGAAAACGCGAAAATGCGCACGGCTTTTTATAACTCTGTACTGGAAGACGCAGAGCCGCATACCGCATACCCGTTCTTGAACCCGCAGCCGAAAACACCTTTGCCGGATTCGATTGACCGCGGTGTCCCGGGGATGCTTTCCATTGTGATTTCGTACTATAATTTGGGACGCACAATCGAGGAGACGGTGCAAAATCTGCTGCAAATTGAATACGACAACTATGAAATCATCCTTGTCAACGACGGCAGCACAGATCCGGAAAGCATACAGAAGCTGGCGCAGCTGCGCGCAAAATATCCGGCGCTTCAGATTATTGATATCCCGAACGGCGGTTTGGCAAACGTGCGCAATGTCGGCGCCGCACATGCGCGCGGGGAGTTTCTGGCGTTTATGGATGCGGATGATCTGGTTGACCCAAGCTACTATACCCGTTGCATCCATGTGCTCAATCGATATGAAAATGTATCGTTTGTATACAGTTGGCTGCAGTATTTTGAGGGTGCAGACGGTGTTTGGACGACGTTTGATACCACGCTGCCGTACATGCTTCTGGCAAATATGCTCGCCGCGTTTGCCGTGGTGCGCAAGGCCGATTTTGTGGCGTTTGGGCAAAACCGGATTGAAATGGAATATGGCATGGAAGACTATGACGGATGGCTTGGTCTGGTGGAAAACGGCCGGACGGGCGTTTGCATCCCGGAACCGCTGTGCCTGTACCGCATCCGCAAAGATTCGATGGCGCGCGGGATGAATCCCGCCTGCCGCATGTTCCTGTATTCTGTCCTGCAGAGCGGTCACGGACAGATGTATGAGCAATACGCCAGCGAGGTCTATAATCTGCTGATGTCGAACGGTTCCAGCGCTGTTTGGGGCAGCCCGACGCAGATTCATTTTCCGACGGGTGCTTACGATGTGTATGATATTTTGGAACAGCTTCGGAACGCGCATGCGCAGATTGACTCTCTGCAACAGCAAATCGCTGCGCAGCAGGCATCCCGCTGGTATCGCATGCAGGTGCGGTACGCTCATTTTGTAAACAACAACGCGCTGGGCCGCCTGATTCGCTTTAAATTGGCGGCGCCTATCCACTGGTTGAAAAATCTGCTTCGCCGCTGATGTGCGTCGTTGAAAAGAAAGGAGATGACGGGTTGAAACATGTTATCTTAGGCGGTGCAGGTTTCCTGGGCAGCAATTTGGCAAACCGGTTGCTGGCAGATGGTGCGTCAGTATGCGTATTTGACCGGGACGGCGCAAATTTTTCCCGCTTATGTGCGCCGCAGCCCTCTAACCTGGAGATTGTGAAGGGAAATTTTGACAGCCAGTACCCGTTTGCGCAGCTGTTTGAGCCGGGCGACGTGGTTTATCATCTGGTTTGTACCACAAATCCCGGCCTGTCCAACCGTGATATGATGGGCGAGATTCAGGAGAATGTTTTGCCCACGCTGTATTTGCTGGATGCCTGCGTTGCCAAAAAAGTGTCAAAAGTGGTGTTTATTTCATCTGGCGGGACAGTGTACGGCCGAACCAATATGGAGCCGTTCCGCGAGACAGACGCCACAAATCCCATTTGCAGTTACGGCGTCCAGAAATTGGCCATTGAAAAATATTTGCAGATTTTTTACCATATCAGTGGGCTGGATTACCGGATTGTCCGTCTGTCTAACCCGTATGGCCCATTCCAGAATCCAAACGGCGGATTGGGGGCGGTGACGGCGTTCACCTATCGGGTGATGCAGGATCAGCCTGTTACCGTCTACGGGGATGGAACCGTGACGCGCGATTATATTTACGTTGACGATGCTGTAGACGGGATTGTCCGCATTACACAATGCAACAACGGGGAAAGGCTTTTCAATCTGGGCAGCGGGAAAGGTGTAACACTGACCGAGGTGCTGCAGGCGGTCGAATGTGCGCTGGGGAAAAAGGCGAATGTCCAATATCTGCCTGCGCGCAATGTGGATGTGCCGTATAATGTGTTGGATATCAGCCGGTACCGGCAGATTGTATCCGGGTTTAACCCGACCTCGTTGGAAGAAGGAATCCGTCTTTTGGCGAAGTCTTTGCAGTAATATTGATAAGAGAGGTCATCATGAAAAAGCTTTTGTCGATCTGTATCTGTTTGTGTGCGGCATGTCTTTTTTCACTGCATGGATTTGCGGCGGAGTTGCCGGCGGGCAGTTCTGATGTGTCGAATGCAGTTCTGTCTGCCGCATCGCAGACAAGTGAGCAGGATGTAATCCCATCAGACGATATCGCCATACAGGATGAAGATAGCACCGTCCCGCCCGCGGAGGAGGAAGGCACTTCCAATCCGGTGCCGGACGATGGCAGTACCGTCCCACCCGCGGAGGAGGAAGGCGCTTCCAATCCGGTGCAGGACGATGGCAACACCGTCCCGCCCGCGGAGGAGGAAGACACTTCCAATCCGGTGCCGGGCGATGGCAACACCGTCCCGCCCGCGGAGGAGGAAGACACTTCCAATCCGGTGCCGGGCGATGACAGCGCCGTCCCGCCCGCGGAGGAGGAAGGCGCTTCCAATCCGGCGCCGGACGATGGCAGCGCCGTCCCGCCCGCGGAAAATGCAGAAGATGAGAACGCTCCTCTTCCGGAACAGACAGATACTTCGGAAACAGGCGACCAACCGGACGGAATGGCTGCGGATGACGTGGCCGATGAGGACGAGACAGAGGATTTGGATGCAACGCAAGACAGTGCGGACACTGTTGTTCCGGAGAACAGCCTGCTGATGGGGGCGGCGCAGCCCATGGCCGAACCGGTATGGGTCTGGGAAATCCGTGACGGAGGATGGGTCTGCGTGAATGCCTCCACGGGTGAATTGCGTCAGGGCTGGGATGGTTCCGGGTCTGTAAAATACTATTACAAGAACGGCGTGGCGTTGACCGGCTTGCAGCGTATTGACAACGACGTATATTATTTCGATCCGGGCAACCAGACAGTGCAATACGGCTGGATGTATCTGTATGATACATGGCGTCATTTCGATGAATCCAGCGGCGCGGCTGTGCAGGGCTGGATTGGACCTTATGAGGCAAAATATTTTTACGGGGACGGAATTCCGTTTACCGGCTTTCAAAAAGTATACGACGATTGGTTTTACTTTGACGAGATCAATCAGAATCTGCAGTACGGGTGGCATTATGTAGAAAATGCATGGCGCCGTTTCAATGAGGTCAGCGGCAGCGCATACAGCGGCTGGAACACCACCGGGTCTGTTACATATTATTATGATAAAGGCCAGGCGGTAACAGGTATGCAAAAAATCGAAGGGGATACCTATTACTTCGACGAAAAAAACCAATCGATGCAGCGCGGATGGCATTATGTAAACAATGCGTGGCGTCGTTTTGACGAAACAACCGGCAAGGCCTGGCAGGGCTGGAGCGGTGAGCTGGGCAAGGCAAACTGCTATTATTATCAGGATGGCATGACGTTGAGCGGCCTGCAGCGTGTAGAACTGCAGCTGTATTATTTCAGCCCGGCCAACCAGACAGTACAGTACGGCTGGCAGGAAGTGGACGGCGTCTGGCGCCTGTTCGATTATGTAAACGGCAACGCCTGGCAGGGTTGGACGGCGGAGGCCGGTTCTGCCGTCAGACGGTACTTTGAAGACGGGGAAGAATATCGCGGCCTGCGTTGGGTGGACGGCAAACGCTATTATTTTCTGGATGACGGCAACCCCACGTCCGGCGTTCATTATGTGCAGTACGGCGAGCATCTGATCAACGGCATGCATATGACGTTCAGCACCACGGACGGTTCGTTTGTCAGCTGCTGGGCCAAAGGAATTGATGTTTCTTCTCACAACGGCCTGATTGACTGGGCGGAAGTTGCCAAAAGCGACGTTACATTTGCCATTATTCGCGGCCTTCACTGGAACACACAGCTGAATGATTACGCAATCGACCCGTATTTCTATTACAATGTCATTAACGCAAAAGCATACGGTATTAAAGTGGGCGCTTATATTTACAGCTATGCGTTTTCTGTCAGCGAGGCGCTGGACGAAGCATGGCGCTTTGTCAGCTCGGTTGAAGTGCAGCAGCTGAAAGCGGACAACATCAAGTTTGATTTCCCGATTTATATTGACTATGAAGATCCGCTTTGCTGGGCCAACACAAGCAGCAACGCCCAGCGCACGGAAATTGTCCGCGCGGCAATGGATGGGCTGGTCAACCAGGGCTATGCTTCGGGCCTGTATACCAGTTACAGCATGCTCAACACATACTTCAATGCGGGAGAGCTGATCAACGACGGGTATGACCTGTGGATTGCCGATTGGGGCAGTGATTATCAGGGCAACAAAGGCAATCGCGCCGATGCGCCGATGTGGCAGTACAGCGACCGCGGTACGGTGTCAGGCGTAAGCGGACGGGTGGATACCAACTATGTCTATGTGGATTATCCCAATCTTTTGAACTATGAAAGTACGATCGTCCCGACACCGACACCGCAGCAGATTACGGTATTTGATCAAGTCACCAATACAACTGTGACGGGAAATCTGAACGACATCCTCGCGCAGATTATTGAAATGGAGGTAGGTGGCTTCCAGAACGCGGAAGTGTATAAAGCGCAGGCTGTTGCGACCAATTCTTATCTTCAATACTTGATTGCCAAAAACAAAGTACCGTCCGTTAAATTGAAAACGGCGAGCTCGGCGGCAAGAAACGCTGTGGCACAGGTCAGCGGCCAGGTTTTGACCTACAACGGAAGCATCGCCCTAGCCATGTATACCTCCAGCAGCGCTACGGTTACCAACAGCGCAGCAAACTATGGGTGGGGCAGCCTGCCATATCTGACCAATGTGGACAATTCCTGGGACGCGTTGGTGCAGAACCGATATGTCAATAAGACCTGTTATGTCACTGTGGAAAACCTGAAAAAGGGGATTGAAAACCTCGGCGGAAGCACTGCGGCGTATGAAGATCCGAGCACATGGATTGAGAAGATCACACTTGACGCAAACGGATGGGTGACATCTGTTGTGATGTGCGGCAAACAGTACAACGCGGAACAGTTCTATTCCAATACATGGGGTTTGTTGTCAACCAATTTCAAACAGTTCTCGTTTGATGCGGAAAACCAGTGCTGGGTTTTTACCGGTGTCAACGGAAACGGCCACGGGGTAGGGATGAGCCAGTACGGTGCCTACGGGATGTCGCAGGCAGGATATACTTATGCACAGATCCTGCTGCACTATTATCCGGGTACGGCTCTTGTCTGAACCGGTAGGCATTGAACAAAAAAACTGCCGGATTTTCCGGCAGTTTTTTTGTATGTCGAAAACCACTCGCTAGGCGAGTGGTTCAAAAGAAGACTAATGTCGATAATGGGAAAAGAAAAACTCCCTTTGCTATACTGGAAGTGCGGTCTGCGAACTGCACAAGCAAGCAAAGGGAGGACATTCGAA
>NZ_JAFOIN010000037.1:0-3592 GCF_017421385.1 Ruthenibacterium sp.
ACCATCCGCACTGCCCCCGCCTTGAAGGCCTCATCGTAACGCGGCGGCGCTGGGTGCTTTCGTTCTTTGGTTGACATTTTTCATTACCCCTTTCCATTATACAGATTGTTTTTCTGTCCGGCAAATCGGGTATGGGGGCAAGGCGCATTTTCCCGCCATCGGAAAAATATTTTCCAATCGTGAAAATCGGCAGGAAATAGTCATATCCGTTCTGCAAATTCAGGTTGAAGCCTGTAAAGCTCGACCAGGGAATGCAGGACACGTTGAACAGGTTTTTGCCTGCGGGCGGCTTTGAAAGCTCCGGAGCATTCCGGTACCGCGCCATATCCTCCCGATACCGCGCCAGAAACACCGCAGGCGACGCATCGTATGCCGTCCAAACCTCCGTGAAGCTTTCTGTCTCCTTATGGAAAACCGTATAACAGGGGTCGCAGTGGCTGTAATATCCCACATTTCCCATTTCATCCTGGGCCATCCGAAATTCCGCATGCCGGTTGACCTCCCGTGCAAGCCCATATAAGACCACGGGAAAAAACGGCAGCCCCTTTTCCCGCACCCCGCACAACAGTTTTGTGACATCCAGCGCCACCGTCATACTGTATGTGCAGGGCACCGCTTCGGCATAATGCTCATATCTCTTTTTCCGTTCCCACGCCTGCATGTCGATTTTATGAAACGTCACAGCCATCCTCCTGTTCTCTGTACCGTCTTCTTCAGCGCACATGAACAGCGCGCGTTATCCCACGCTCCGGCCGTGCGGCCCGTCCCGCCCCGTCAAAGCCGGCGGCCTGCCGCCGCGCAGGGTCACCGGAACCGCTCCGCGCCCCACCAGTGCGGCATCAGCTCCCGCAAACGCACCGTTTTCCCGGTTTCGGCGTCCGCCAGTATTTCAAGGCCGGGGCTGTCCTTATCCAGCTGCATCATGAATTCCCTGCACGCGCCGCAGGGCATTCCCACGCGCCCGTCCCCCATCACGCACACCAGCCGCACAATGCGGCTCTCCCCGTTCGTGATCTTATTGGCGATGGCGCTGCGCTCCGCGCACATGCCCAGCGTACAGGCGGTGTCGATGCACACCCCGGTGTAAACATTTCCCGCCGCGGTGAGAATGGCGGCGGCCACGCCGCCGGCCTCGATGAACGGCGAGACCGCGCGGGGGGCCAGCTTCTCCGCGGCTTTGTCATAAAGCTCTTTCCATTGCATGGTATGACCCTCTCTTTTCTTTTTACAGGCCGCCCTTGCGCCGCCTCCCAATATTCCCGCGGGCCGCGGCCGGGCGCGCGGCGCGTCACTGCCCGTTCAGCTCCCGCACAAACGCCTCGGGCTTTGCCGTCAGCTCGGCCCAGGCAGGCACAAAGCCGCATTTCACGGCGTTGCGCACCGATTTGATGTTTGACCACGCGGCGCAGTAAAACGGCACCTTTCCCCGGGCAAGCGTTTCGGCCGCAAGGCGGGACGTCAGCGCGGCGGCAACGCCCCGGCGGCGGTATCCGGGCAGCACGTCCACGCCGATCTGCCACATGCTTTCACAATCCGCCGAACAGCCGGCCAGGCCCACCAGCCTTGCGCCGTCGTACGCGCCCACGGCCAGCACGTCCAATTCCCTCCGTTTTTCGCACAGAGCGTTGCTCCATTCCGGCCGGTACAGGCCCGCGAAGTCCGCAGGCCCCAGCACCTTCAGCGCATACCCGCAATCCCACTGCCGCATGCGGGAAACATCCGGAAGAAAATATTCCGCCATGAAGCATATCCGCATGCCGAAGGGACGCAGCGCGTCCGCCAGCACGTTCATGTTCGGCGTTTCAAAGCAATGCTCGGGCGCATACCGCTCCACGTAGGCCCGCACGGCTGCCTCGGCCTCGGGCGCGACGGAAGCCACCACGTTGCCGCCGTAGGAGACAAGGTCGCAGAAAAAGGGCAGCGACAGATATTTCCGCGCCCCGGCATGGGGCGCGGAACGCACCACCACGCTGTGCTCCCGGCCGAAGTCCTCCGGGCTGCAATTCAGATCAACGGCGGACTGCCGCAGCGCGGCGGCCCATATTTCCTCTTTTGTCATATACGTCATCCCTTCCGGCTCCGGCCGCGCTCCGCCCGCACCGTCCCGCCGCGCGAAAACAGCCTGCCGTTGGCCAGCGCAAGCAATGCTTCGGCCGCGGGGTAGCGGATGATGCCGCTGGTGTTGAGCACCAGGTTTTTAAACGGCAGGTCGCGCACCGTCATCTCGCACACCCGGCGGTTCACCGCCGGGTTGTTGGAAAAATGCATGCCCAGCCGCGCCGCGCACAAAGCCAGCGCGTGCAGCGCGCGCCCCGTGCGGCTGTCCAGCATGTCGCCCAGCACCGTCGTCTGGGTGTATTCGCCGCGGACGGGCTTTTGGTTGCGTGGCAGCGGCCGCGTGTGGATGGCGGCAAACGCCGCGTCCGGGAACGTGTTGTCCGCAAACGAGCCGTACGGCCCCCCGGCGCTGTGGGCGGGCGGCAGCGCCACCGTTTCGCCCCGCGCCGTAAAAGCGGCGTGCAGCAGCAAACAGCGGCTGTGCCGCCCCACGGACACCTCATAACGGCCCGCCTCCACCACGAACGCATGGCGCGCCACATCATAAAACTCCAGCGCGCTGGGCGGCAGCGTCACACAAACCGTTTTGCGCTCGCCCGGCTTCAGCGCCACACGGGCAAAGCCCGCCAGCGTGCGCACGGGCTGGTGCGCGGCGGAATTCCGGTGGGCCACGTACACCTGCGCGGTCTCCACGCCCGCCATCGCGCCCGTATTTTCCACCGTGAAAAGCACCTCGATGGCCTTGCCCGGCGCCAGCACCTTGCGGGAAAGCGTAAGGCCCGAATACGCAAAGGACGTATAGCTCAGCCCGTAGCCGAAGGGAAAGCGCACGTCCACATGCGCTTTGTCGTAATAGCGGTAGCCCACATAAATGCTTTCGTTGTAGGTAACGGCGTCCGGCCCCATGGGCCAGTGGCGCGCGGCGGGCGTGTCCTCCAGCCTTTTGGGCCACGTCTCCGCCAGCCTGCCCGCCGGGCATGCCCTGCCGTACAAAAGCTGGAACACGGCTTCGCCCACGCCCTCGCCGCCCAGCGCCGTGTACAGCACGGCCTTCGCCCTGGGCAGCCACGGCGTTTCCACGGGGCTGCCGCCCGCCAGCACCACCACCACGTCTTTTCCCGCCCCGGCCAGGCGGTCCAGCAGGTGCAGCTGGTTGAACGGCAGGCGCATGTGGGCGCGGTCGTAGCCTTCGGTCTCGAACAGGTCCGTCAGGCCCAGGAACAGCAGCACCGTGTCCGCGCCCCGGGCGGCGTTCAGCGCCTTTTCCTCCAGCTTTGCGTCCACGCATTCGCTGTCCGGGTCATAGCCGGGCGCATACGCGGCGTCTCTGCAGCCGCCGCGCACCAGCGCGTGCAGGAAATCCGGCCTGCCGTGGGCGTTGATGAGGCTGGAGCCCGCGCCCTGATACCGGCAGCGCCTGCCCGCCAGCGCGCCGACGACCGCCACCTTCGCGTCCGGCGCCAGCGGCAGCACGCGGCCTTCATTCTTCAGCAGCACGGCGCTCTCCCGCGCGGCGCGCACGGCCAGCGCGTGG
>NZ_JAFOIN010000038.1:0-5182 GCF_017421385.1 Ruthenibacterium sp.
CGATTCTATGATATAATCTTGGCAGTCCATAGTGATTGCCCTCCCTTGGAAGAAGTTGTGTGCAAACTTCATTCTACCATGTGGGGAAAATCACTATGGATTTTTTCTTAGGTGTCCAACTTCATTTTACAATCAACCATTTGTTTCCGTTATAAATAAAAAAAGAACAAATCGCAAGAAGCCTCAAACATAAAAGTGGAAACGCGCAAGCATGCGCTGCTGGCCTTATCCCCGCCCGCACACAGGGCGAGCCATGCCGCGCGGCGAACGCCGGGGCGCATTCGGTAAATGCTTGCATGCCGCGAATCCGGGACACGTTTTGAAACGTTATTACCGAATACCCGACTTGCCCATTCAGGCGTATCAGGAAATATGGTTTGAAGCAGCTAACGCTGTGCCCCGATATTTTTCCCGTCTGGACACACAGCGCGAAAAAGCGCAAAGCCACAGGAGGGAAAACGGCATAAAAGAGCGGGCAGCTTTTACGCTGCCCGCTTTGTGCTTTTATTCAGCCCTGCGCAGTTCCTTGATGGATACCGTATGATTACGCACGACCGTTTCCAGTGTCCGTACTCGGTCGCGCAGCTCGTCGATCTCACGCACGCGCTCCAGCTTTGCGGAAATATCGCCGTACTGTTCCGCGATAAGCTGCACGTTGTGCTCTTGCTTTTCAATCAACATGCGGGTATGGCGCACGTCCGTTTCCAAGGATTCAAACCGATTGTCAATGGACTCCAACCGATTGTCAATGGACTCAAATCGACTGTCAATAGACTCAAACCGATTGTCAATGGACTCAAAGTGATTGTCAATAGACTCAAACCGATTGTCAATGGACTCAAACTGATTGTCAATAGATTCAAAGTGATTGTCAATGGACTCAAACTGATTGTCAATAGATTCAAAGTGATTGTCAATAGATTCAAAGTGCTTATCGTGTTCCTCTAACTTGTCCGAAATTTTGCCCAACATCTGCAAAATCAATTCTTCGTTGTTCATCCGCTCCACCTTCCTGTGCTGCTATTATACCCCATCAGAGCGGGGCTTACAATTGGGCATTATGCCGATTTACGATGTTACTTGTGTGCTGCCCTGTGTGCCGATCATTCACCCTTGTCCCGCATCCGGGCAAAAGTGGTTATAAAGTGTGTTGTTGCAAAAACAAAACCGCCCGGGAATGGCTTTCCCAAGCGGTTTCAGAGGCTGAGTTGGCGTGATAAAATGGATACCCGCTTTTCTCCTCGGCCCGTAGGGCGGGGCTCCCGCGAAAGTTTGCGCAGCAAAGTTTTGTGGGGAAAAGGAGGAATGACGGAGCGGTATGAGAAAAGCCCAGCCAACTGGCTGGGCTTTTTGAATGGAGCATAGTCCATTCCGACGTGGTGCCGGTGGTGGGACTTGAACCCACACGGTGTTGCCACCAACGGATTTTGAGTCCGCATCGTCTGCCATTCCGACACACCGGCGTACGGATAGCTTTTATATTATACTATGCCGCTTTTGTAAAATCAAGCGTTTTTTGCCCGCAAAACGCTAAAAAACGATCTCCGGCCTTTTTTCGGCCCGGCGCCGGGCCGGCCTTTGCCGCCGCGGTGCGCTGCCGGTTTCGGCTGCGCAAAAAGATTCACGGCGGGGGCTGCCGGTTTCGGCTGCGCAAAAAGATTCACGGCGGGGGCTGCCGGTTCCGGCCGCGCAAAGAGATTCACGGCGGGCGCTGCCGCAGCAAGCTTCCCATTGTTAAAAATGCAGCCGCCGGCGGAATTCGTTTTTGATCGTCCGGTCGCCGAACACGGCCATGCCTGCCAATGTGGCCACCGCCAGGATGCTGGGCACCACGGCGCCCACCAGGCTGTGCGCCAGCCCGGTGAAGTACAGCACGGGCATTGCCAGCCCAAACACCGCCAGCACCGCCTGATACAGCACATACCCCGCCCAGTTGGTGCGGTTGCACATCACCAGCACCACCACCGCCACGATGCCCGCGCAGATGAACGCGGGCACCACGAACGAAACGCCCCAGCCCCGGTAGCCTGTTTCAAAGTCCACAAGCACGGCCAGCGCGCTGCCCGCCACCACCTGCATGAGCACCTTGCCCGCCGCGTTGCCGCCGCGGCGCATGGCGTGGGGCACCACGGCCCAGGCGTATACCAAAGCCGTCACCACGATGGTCCACCACCAGAACGACGGCATCACAAGCAGATTTACCACGATGCACACCGCCGCGCCGACGACGGAGAGCAGCAGCAGCAGGCGTTTGACAAAATTGTATTCCTTCCGGCTGCCCGCCGGCGGATATACCGCCGCGCAGTCCGCGTCCGCCAGCCCGGCCAGGGGCGTGCCGCAAAGCGGGCACAGCACCGCCGGCGTGGCAACGTCCACATCACACGCCCTGCAATGTTTCATCCGTATCGCCTCCTGTCTCCAGCGTGACGGGCACGCCCGCCTTTGCAAGCCTGCGCACCACGCTGCGCGCAAGGCGGTTGTCCTCCACCTCGGTGGTGAAGGTGAGCGCCAGCGTGTTGCCGCAGGCGCAGGCCGTGGCCTTCACCGGCTCCCTGGGCGTGGTGGAGAGCAGAAAGCGGAAGCCCTCGAAATACCGGCGGAACGGCTCTTCCACACGCACCGGCCCCAGATTCGAGAACACCAGCGTGCTGCCGTTGTTGGAATGCTCGTACACGATGCGGAGGATGCCGTTTTTCAGCGGCAGGGGAATGATGCGCGTGATGAGGTTCTTTTCGCTGCCCGCCGTAAAGGCCAGCTTCTGTTCAAATTCCTCCCGCGTCAGCTTTTCGGCAAACTGGCGCTTCACGGCCTCCATCACGTCCTCAAAGGGGACGGCGCGGCGCGCCAGCGGCAGGATGATCGTCAGGTTGGAAAAGAAATTCAGGGACGTCTCGGTGCCGAAGATAGGCCGCAGATTCACCGGGACAAAGATGCTGACGGGCCTTTTTGCGCCGTTGCAGGCCGTGTATTCCTCGTACACGCCGTAGGCGATGGCGGCTGTAAGGTATTCGCCCACGGTGGCGCCGAAGCGGCGGCACTCGGCCTTCAGCGCGTCCACGGGCATCAGCGCCGTGGCCACGCCCAGCCCGCCCGCGATGCGGTGCTCGCCCCGCAGATGATACGCGCCCGGTTCGCGGAACGTTTTGCTTTTGGCCGGAACGTAATGCTTGAGGTATCCGTCCTGCACCTCGCCCGCGGTCTCGGTGCCGTAGGGGGTGGCAAGCTGCTCGGGCGTGAACGCGTCCGGGTGGGCAAGCTGGCAGTAGCGGTAGCAGACGGCCTTCAAAAACTGCATCGCGCCCGTGCCGTCCGTGAGCACGTGGAAGGTCTCCAGATGCACGCGGCTGCCGTAATACAGCACACGGAACAGAAAGCGGCCTGTCTCCACGGGGTCGATGTAGCGGCAGGGGGCGTCCTGCTCGGGCAGGACCTGGGGTGTGGCGCGGTTGGTTTCCAGATAGTTCCAGAACAGGCCGTGCCTCAGGCGGACGTTGAACGCGGCAAAATAGGGGAGCGTTTGCTCCAGCGCCTGCTGGAGCAGCGCAGGGTCCACAGCTTCGCGCATCACGGCTGTCAGGCGGAATACGTTGGAATAGCGCCGGCTCGCCACCACGGGAAAGATATTCGCGGTGTTGTCCAGCTTGTGCCACCGCGTGGGTGCAGCGCGTTTTTTCATGGAAAAGATCGGCTCCTTTAACAGAGAGGATGGGAACGGGCGGGCCGCTTTGGGGCAGGGCGGCCTGCGGGCCGCAGAAAGCGGGGAAGGGGGCGGCCCGGGCCGCATGGGAGGGGACGCGGGGAAAATCAGGCGAAAAGTGAAAGGTCGATGGCCTCGGCGATGGCCCGCCCGCCCGCGAGATTGGGGTGCAGGCCGTCGGGCAGGGCAAATTCCTTTTTCATGCCCACGCCGTCGTCGGTGTCCGCGATGGGAGCGCCGAGGTCCAGCACCGCGTCGAAGGGGCCTTCTTCAGCGATCCAGCGGTTGATGGCGCGGCGCAGCGCCTCCCGCTCGGGCGGGAACAGGTGGTTCACCTCCCGGGGCAGGATGAGCCCCGCGTATACCTTTACGCCCTGCTTGTGCAGCGCGTCCGCGATGGTGCGGGCGGCGGCGGCGTACTGGTCCACGGTAATAAGCTCCTCCTCCGGCGCGCCGCCGGTGCCGGGGTGCCCCAGATCGTTGGTGCCGAGAGCGAACACCGCGTGGGTGAGGCCCTCGATGGGAAGCAGGTCGTAGCGGTAGCGCTCGATGCCCGCGTGGCCGTACATGCCCCGGGAGGCGGGGGTTGCGCCGTAGAGCAGGCGGTTGCCGCCGATGCCGAGGTTGCACACGCTCACCCCGCCGCGGAAATGCTCGTACAGGCGCGCCGTGAAGGGCGTTACCCACGCGCCCTGCTGCATGATGGAATCCCCGAACATAGCCACGACGCGGGGAGCGGGCAGGGCGTCGTCCTGCTCCACGATCACCTCGGAGAGCGTGGTGGTGGCGCTGGAGATGTCCCAGGGCAGCACGCTTTTGGAAAGGTCTGTCCAGAGGCGGGCCTTGGGCAGCGCGGGGGCGTCGCAGTGGTCGCCCTTGACGGAGCGGTTGGCAAAGATGCCCACAAAATTGCCGGAGGTGACCTTTTCGCCGCCGGGATAATAAAGGCTGACGGCGATGGTGCAGCCCGGCTGCACGGGCAGCGCGACCCTGTCGGAAAAAACGTCCCGCTGGGGCACCAGCGCAAAGCTGGTGTCGCCGTGCACGGTGAGCGGGCGCACGGTATCGGGCACAAGGCGGCCCTTTGCGTCCGCCAGGCCGATGGTGGCGTTGCCCACCCACACGGGACCGTCGGAATAATAATTGCTGAATTTTACATAGACGGCGCTGCCGGAAAGATTGTTGGGGGCGAAGATGCGCACGGTGCGCGCGGCGTTGTTAAAGGGCTGCGCGGAAATATCGGTGTGCGCGACGGCAAAGGTGCATACACGGCGCGGCATAGGCGGCCTCCTTGTTATTGTATGAAATGCCCCGGGCGGTGTTGCGCGGGGCTTGTCTCCAGTATACCATGGCGCCGCGAAGCGGCCTCGACAAAACCGCATTCACTGCGGTTTTGCATGGTTCAATGTTCTCAAGTCCATGCGCGAAAGCGCATCAGCGCACGAAGAGCGCGCGGCCGCGCAAGCGGCGGGCTTGAGGTTATTA
>NZ_JAFOIN010000039.1:0-4237 GCF_017421385.1 Ruthenibacterium sp.
CCGCGCCTTTCGGCGGGGCTGGCGGCGCTGGGGTGCCGCGTGATGCCGGGCGAGGCGAATTATCTGCTGTTTTACCACAGCGGCGAACAGCTGGTGCAGCGGCTGCGGGCCCGGGGCGTGCTGCTGCGCGGCTGCGCCAATTATCCGGGCCTGGGGCCGGGGTGGTACCGCGCGGCGGTGCGCACCCATTCGGAAAACAGCGCCTTTTTGCAGGCGCTTGGGGAGGTGTTGTAAATGGCGCGCTGCATTATGGTGCAGGGCACGATGTCGGGCGCGGGCAAAAGCCTGCTGGCCACGGCGCTGTGCCGCATTTTCCGGCAGGACGGCCTGCGGGTGGCGCCCTTCAAAAGCCAGAACATGGCGCTGAACAGCTATATCACCCGCGACGGGCTGGAGATGGGCCGGGCGCAGGTGGCACAGGCCGAGGCCGCGGGCCGCGAGCCGGACGTGCGCATGAACCCGGTGCTGCTCAAGCCCAGCAGCGACACCGGCAGCCAGCTGATCGTAAACGGCGAGGTGCGCGGGCAGTACCGCGCGGCGGAATATTTCAAGATGAAAAAAAGCCTGGTGCCGGAGATCCTGCGCGCTTATGAGAGCCTTGCGGCGGAAAACGACGTCATCGTCATCGAGGGCGCGGGCAGCCCGGCGGAGATCAACCTGCGGGACGGCGACATCGTCAATATGGGCCTGGCAGAGCTGGTGAACGCGCCGGTATTGCTTGTGGGGGACATCGACAGGGGCGGCGTGTTCGCGCAGCTTTACGGCACGGTGGCTCTGCTGCAGCCGGAGGAGCGCGCGCGCGTCGTCGGCACGGTCATCAACAAATTCCGCGGCGACGTGGAGCTGCTTCGCCCGGGCCTTGCGATGCTGGAGGAAAAGACGGGCGTGCCCGTGCTGGGCGTCGTGCCTTATACCCGCGCGGACATCGACGACGAGGACAGCCTTGCGCCGTGCCTTGCGCAGACGCAGCAGCGGCGTCCGTTGGACATCGCGGTGGTGCGCCTGCCGCGCATCTCCAATTTTACGGATTTTTCCCCGCTGGAGAGCCACCCCGCGCTGGGCGTGCGGTATGTGGAGCGGGCCGGGCAGCTGGGCGAGCCGGACCTGGTGGTGCTGCCGGGCACAAAAAACACGATGGGAGACCTTGCCTGGATGCGCCAGAACGGCCTGGAGGCCGCGGTAAAGAAGCTGGCGGCCGCGGGCACGCCCGTGCTGGGCGTGTGCGGCGGCTACCAGATGCTGGGAACGGCGCTGGACGACCCGGACGGCGTGGAGCAGGGAGGCCGCATGGACGGCATGGGCCTTTTGCCCTGCGCGACGCGCTTTACCGGGCAGAAGGTGCGCACCCGTGTGCAGGCGTGTGCCGCCGCAGGCCCGTTTGCGGGCGCGCAGCTGGACGGCTACGAGATCCATATGGGCCGCACCGAACGCGGCGGCACGCCGCCGTTCTGCCTGCTTGCGGACGGCACGCCCGAGGGCGCGGCGGCAGGCAATGTGTTCGGCACCTATCTGCACGGCCTGTTTGACACCGGGGAGCTTACGGAAAAGCTGGCCGCCTGGCTGCTGGCGTGCAAGGGGCTTTCGGCAGCGGACGTGCGCGCGGAAAGCCATGCCGCGTACAAGGAGCGTCAGTACGACCTGCTGGCGGACGCGGTGCGCACCGCCGTTGATATAGCTGCGGTGTACCGCGCAATGGACGCCTGCGCGGCCAAGTAAACACAGAGGAGATGCGAGCGTGAACGGAAAACATACCCTGCCCGCGGATATCGAGCGCACCAGCATGGCGATCATTACACAGGAGCTTGCGGCGGCGGGCATTGAGCTGCCGCCGCAGCATGCCGCCGTGGTGAAGCGGGTGATCCATACAACGGCGGATTTTGATTATGCGCAAAGCCTGTGCTTCACGCCCGACGCCGTTGCACGCGGCGTGGCGGCGCTGCGGCAGGGCGTGCCCATTGTAACGGATACCAATATGGCAAAAGCGGGCGTCAGCAAGCCCAGCCTAGCGAAGCTCGGCGGCACGGTGGCATGCTTTATGGCGGACGGGGACGTGGCCCGCGCCGCGCAGGAAAACGGCACCACGCGGGCGGACGCGGCCATGGAAAAGGCCGCGCGGGAATATCCCGGCGCGGTGCTGGCCGTGGGAAACGCGCCTACGGCGCTGCTGCGCCTGGAGGCGCTGATCGCGGACGGGCTGCGGCCGGCGCTGGTCGTGGCGGTGCCCGTGGGCTTTGTGAATGTGGTGGAGAGCAAGGAGCGCATCTTCGCCGCGTGCAGGGCGGCGGACGTTCCGGCCATAGCCGCCATGGGCCGCAAGGGCGGCAGCAATGTGGCCGCGGCCATCTGCAACGCGCTGCTTTACACGGCCGTGGACGCACTGGACCCCGCCCGGCGGGGCTGGCAGGGCTGACAGCAGGCCCGGAATGTGGTATGATATGTCCGCCCGGAAGACGCTGTATGCGCTGTCTGTCCGGCCGCGGGCGCGGATATTTTGAATGGATGGGATGACACGGACATGAAAAAACAGATTTTGAGTTTTACCGCCCTTTTGCTGGCGCTTCTTCTGGCGGGCTGCGCGGCGTCCGCGCCGCAGAGCGGCAGCGCGGCTTCTGCTTCGGCTTCCGCGTCCGGCGCACAGCCGGAAAGCGCGGCGTCCGGCAGCGCGGACGCGCAGGCCGTCACGTTCAACGACACGCTGGGCCGTACCGTGACGGTGGAAAGCCCAAAGCGCGTGGCGGCGCTCATCGGCAGCTTTGCCGACGTGTGGTGCCTGGCGGGCGGGAAGGACACGCTTGTTGCGGCGGCGGACGACACCTGGACGCAGTTTGAGCTGGGCCTGCCCGAAACGGTGGTGAACCTGGGCGGCGTAAAGGAGCCGAGCGCCGAGGCGCTGCTGGCCGCGCAGCCGGATTTTGTCATCGGCAGCGCAAAGACGGCGGCGGATGTGGACCTGCTGCCCACGCTGGAGCAGGCGGGCATCCCCACGGCATACTTTGAGGTGAGCACCTTTGAGGACTACCTTGCGATGCTGGAGGTCTGCACGCGCGTCACGGGGCGGCCGGAGCTGTATGAGCAATACGGCGAACAGGTGCGCGCGCAGGTGGATGCGGCTGTGGCCCGCGCGGAGGGAAAGGAAGGGCCGTCCGTGCTGTATTTGCGGGCCACGGGCAGCAGCTGCAAGGTGAAGAACAGCGAAAACAGCGTGCTGGGCGAAATGCTGGCCGCGCTGGGCTGTGTGAATATCGCGGACAGCGACGCGTCTCTGTTGGAGGAGCTTTCCATGGAGGCCATCCTCGCGGCGGACCCAGAGAGGATTTTTATCGTGATGCAGGGCAGCGACCAGGAGAAGGTGCGGCAGACGCTGGAGAGCGCCGTGCTTTCCAACCCGGCATGGCAGCAGCTGAGCGCGGTGAAAAACGGCAGGGTCTATTATATGGACCAGCAGCTGTACAACTTGAAGCCGAACGCACGCTGGGGCGAGGCATACGAAAAACTGGCGGAGATCCTGTATGGAGAAGCGTAGCTTTCGCAGCGTGCCTGCGCGCCTTGCGCTGCTGGCGCTGGCCATGCTGGGCGCTGCGCTGCTGAGCCTGTGCCTGGGCGCGGCGGCGGTGTCCCCCAGGGAGATTCTGTCGGTGCTTTCGGGCGGCGGGAAGGGCACGACGGCGGCAAGCATACTTTTGTATGTGCGCCTGCCGCGCACATTGGGGTGCCTGTTGGCCGGCGCGGCGCTGGCGGTGTCCGGCGCGGTCATCCAGACAGTGCTGGCAAACCCGCTGGCCGCGCCCAACATCATCGGCGTCAATTCCGGCGCGGGGCTGGGCGTGGCGCTGTGCTGCGCAGTGCTGCCGACGGCGGCTGCCGCGGTGCCCTTTGCGGCGTTCCTGGGGGCGTTCGCCGGGGTGATGCTGGTGCTTCTGATCTCGGAAAAGGCGGGCGCGTCCCGCATGACGCTGGTGCTGGCGGGCGTGGCCATCTCCGGTATGTTCGGGGCGGGCATCGACGCGGTGCTCACGGTATTCCCGGACTCCCTCATCGGCTATTCGGATTTCCGCATCGGCGGCCTGGCCAACCTGTCCATGGGCAAGGTCGCGCCCGCGGCGTGGGTGATCCTTCTGTGCCTGGGGGCCGCGCTGGCGCTTGCAAACGAGATGGACGTGCTGGCGCTGGGCGCCGATACGGCCCGGAGCCTGGGCCTGCGGGTGCGCGGCGTGCGCGTGGCGCTGCTGGCGCTGGC
>NZ_JAFOIN010000040.1:0-29148 GCF_017421385.1 Ruthenibacterium sp.
CGATTCTATGATATAATCTTGGCAGTCCATAGTGATTGCCCTCCCTTGGAAGAAGTTGTGTGCAAACTTCATTCTACCATGTGGGGAAAATCACTATGGATTTTTTCTTAGGTGTCCAACTTCATTTTACAATCAACCATTAATAAAAACATTATCTTTTGCTTGGAATATTTTTTATTGATATTTTTAGTAGGATGTACGGCGTTCAAAAATGTACCGGGTGAAGAATACCAATATGAGCAGCTTTCAGAAACGCCTGGAATTGACGCATACCAAGCAATTGAAACAATTTGTTCTCCTGAAGATGCTGCACTTATGGAAGAAGACTTTTACGAAGAAGCTAAACTATGGAGGTATACAGCCCAAAAGGAAGTGTTCGTCTGTAGAGGAAAAGAAAAAATAGAAGCGAATATAGTGTTGAAGCTTTGTGAGTACAAAGGATATTCGGCAATTTATGCGGTTATTGATTACGGTTTTGAAAATTCGGATGTTTGGGAGCAAACAAGTGAGGCATGGCTCAATATAAAAAACAGCCAAACGCCAGAAGCTTTGCCAGAGGCAACGCTCGGCGTGACCGTTACAGGAAAGGGGCTTCCCGATCCGATTTTGACCGTATGCTCCTTTTACCCTAACATATTTGATTTACAGTATCAAAAAGGAATATCCTTCGCTGAAGAAAAGTTTTCTTTCAAGTAACAAATCAGTTGCCATTCAAGTGCCGTTGCCGCACGAAATTGTAAAACTTCGTTCGATGACGGCACTATTTTAGCTCAATATTTTATCGCAGTGTGAAAAAGCATGAAGAATGAGAAAACCGCGAACGGCCTGGAGTTTTGAGTGAAAGAACCTGCAAAAAACCGGAAAACGGCCGCACAAAGCGGTTTTTAGGTGACAGCGGGACGCAAAACGGCGGCAGAATACGCCGAATGCTGAAGCGGGACTTGCAACTGAATTTCGGGCATTCCGGGGCGTTTTGTCGGGCGAGGGGCCGAGGGCGCAGGGGATGAAAACAAGCGTTTACAAACCGTTTACGGAGCGTAAACAAGGATGCTGAAAAACAGCGTAAAACCGCATAAAACCGCCGTTTTTACGGCTTGTAAACGCATAAAAAAGAACCGTTTACAGATTGAGCATACAAGGCTCTCTCTGAGAACGGTTCTTTTTATTTTAATCGGCAAAAACTTGCCGACTAAAAGTTGCTTTGCCGATTAAGGTAAAATGCGGGTTTACATCAATAATAATAACGATTACTATTAATGCTCTTGCCGATTAAGATATGCACTATTGTTACATTTAGATATACCAAGACGGGTCAAATACGCCAATTATTTTCCCATTCACTCGGACGCTTTCATCCATTGGAATCGGATCGTATTTCGGATTTAAAGGGAGTAGTTCTTGGTCGCCAATCTTTTTTATATATCCATAGCCATCCATGGTGATAAGGGCAATATCTCCCGATTCTACAGGCTCGAAGTTTACCAGCACAATATCACCATTATGAAACTTAGGTTCCATACTATCTCCCGCAACAGGGACAGCAAAAGCAGCACGCCGAGTAAGCTCGTTGCCTACAACAGGATACTCTGTAAAAGACTCTGGGCCAAGATAGATTCCATTGCCGGCACAACCTGCCTGGTCTGAAAATTTAAGATAAATTTCATTAGGAAATTCAACAAATTTGTCCTCCAGTTGGTTGAGCGTACACCGCTCCAATTCTTTGTCAAGTATCATCGCAATAAGCTCTTTCCCATGCTGATCCAGCCGCTCATATTTCTCGAGCAGGGGTGATTTTTTATTCGCTTCAGGAAAAAAACGGGCTTTTGATACATTGGTATCGGTTAAGCCGAGCAAATATTCTCCAGTAACACCAAAAAATTTTTCTAATGCAGCCATCGCACGCGCGTTTGGATCACGCAAGCCATTTTCATAAGAAACAATAGATGAGTAACTCAAATTTGTTTTTTCAGCGAGTTCACTTTGCGTTAGGTGGTAAGTTAAACGTAGTTCGCGAACACGGTTATTTGATTTTGCGATGGGCTTATCCATAGAAATATCACCTACCTGTCGTTAAAAGTAAGTATACCATATAATTTTACGTTCGTAAAATACAAATTTCAACAAATTTAGGGTTGACTTTTACGTATGTAAAATATATTATATAGATGTACCTTGTACGAACGTAAAACTTTTAGCGTTGGAGGTGGGCAAATGCTTATTGCAAAAGTTGATAAAATCATTGAACTGCGAAAGGCACATGGATTAAATCAGAAGAGATTATCCGAAAAGGCAGGGCTTCCTGTGAATGCAGTTTTTCGAATTGAAACGGGTGCATATACGCGCACCCAAGATTTGAGGGCCAAGGCAATTGCAAACGCTTTGGAGTGTAAAGTTGAAGAAATATTCACAAGTGAGCAGGAGGCTCTTTAATGAACTTCCACTGGGAACTAAGGAAAAGCAGCTGCCGACGGCCGCTGAAAATCTTGACAGAATGGACCTTACGCGTCCTAGAAGTTCGTCGGCACGAGCTGGTGATCGGTCGCAGCCCAACGTGGGCACCATGCCGCATCCGGTACTACCCCGCTGTGGGCCGCATCTACATCCACGGCCCGGCGGGGCAGTATATCGGCTGGACGGACACACTGGCCGCCGCGATCGAGCTGCTTGCCTACGCCGATACAAGCCAAGTATTGCCCGGAAACGGGCTTTTAAACGAAAGGAGACCAGCAAAATGACACAGGAAATCAGACGCAGAAACGAGCCGCTCCTTGTGGGCGGCATGTACGGACAAGGCACCAGCCACTATCTCGTAACGGAACATCTGGACGGGTTCCTGTTCCCTGCCGTCCATCTGCGACGGCAGGACGGCTACGAACTGGATGCAGTGGGTGCGGCTTTGTACGATACGCCGCGAGGCGTGGAAATACAGTGGGACTACAGCCTGCATGGGCGCTTTGTGCCAGAGACATAAGGAGGCGACACCAATGGATGAGTTAAAAGGCAATTTTAAGGCTGCTTACGATGTGTTAAAACGCGCAGAGCGCTGCGTGCTTCTTCGCAGCAAGGCGGCGAACCCATCACACACCTACGCCGTGGGCGATGTGGACAGCAACGGCCTTGTATTCGGCCTTGTGCTGAAAACAGACCCGGAAGCAGCCGTGCGGGAGTTCCGCACACGGTCTTTCCCGAGTTGGTCGCCCTGGAATACATCCAAGGCTTGACACGCCCCGAAAAGTACGGAACATAGAAGCCGAAACAGCCCTGCGGGGCTGTCGTGCGGGGACTGACCGCCCCGTGCCTGATGATGGCAGGTCAAGCAAGCCCGCTCGAGGCGTGCAGAAAAACGGGGCCATGGCCCCTGTTTATTAAGTGAAGGGAGAAAAAGCAATGAAATGGCGAATCCGGAAATGCGGCCACGGCGGATATGAGGCTGAAAAAGGAATGCAGACGGAACCGGGCACACCCGCTCCCTCAGGGATAGGATGCATCATGCCAGCTTTTGTTGTGTATGAATCCGCTCACTTTGACACTTACTACGAGGCTGAACGATATATCGAACATCGACAGAGATGGTAGCCGAAACGGCCCGGTGGGCCGTCTGCCGGGAATGGCCACCCGGCACTGATGATGGCAGGCTAAGAAAGATGGTGGTTTTTTGGAAGTAAAACTGAATCTTCGGCAGGTAGCAGAACTAACAGGAATGCCGTTGAGGACAGTTCGATATAAGGCGCAGACAGGGCAGCTTAAAGCTGAAAGAATAATGAACGTGCAAAATCGCCCGGAATACGCAGTTTTGCTGTCAACTCTGTCACCCTCTGCCCAACTTCGCTACTTCAAGGAGCACGGTCAGCCATTCCCTCTTGTGTCAGAAAAGCCCGCTTCAGCAAAGGCGTACAAGCCGCTGGATCACTTTTCAGCAGCCGAGCGGGAGGAAATACGGCAGGAGATGGAAACACTTGCACGATGGCAGGAATACCGCAGGCAGCCGGGCCGCACGGCGGAGCTGGACGCTGAGTTTGTGGAGCTGCTGCGGCAGGAAGACCCAGGGCGCGCGGTGAGCGTGAAAACGCTGTACCGGAAGAAGAAAGCGCTGGAGGAAAACGACCTTGCGGGGCTGGTGGATGGCCGGGGCAAGGCGCGGAAGGGCCGGAGCAGCATCGACGAAACGGTGTGGCAGGCATTCCTCTCTTTCTACCTTGACCTGCGGGAGCCGAAAGCAAAGGAGTGCTACGAGGCGACCATCCAATATGTGCGCAGGCATTACCCGGCGCTGGTGGATGGCATTCCGACATACAGCACTTTTGTAAGGCACATTGAAAAGGATGTGCCGTATGCTGTGCAGCAGCTGGGACGCGAAGGAAAGAAAGCCCTGCGCGACCGCTGTGCCCCGTATGTGCGGCGCATCTACGACAACATGGAAAGCAATGAAATATGGGTGGCGGATAACCACACCTTTGACATCATAAGCCGAGACGGCAAGACAACGCACCGCCTGTACTTAACCGCATTCTTAGATGCACGCAGCGGTATCTTTACCGGGGTGTATGTGACGACGGCACCCAGCAGCCAGAGCACGGTGATCGCGCTGCGGCGGGGCATCCAGCGGTACGGCATCCCGGACGTAATCTATGTGGACAACGGCCGAGAATTTTTGACCTTCGACCTGGGCGGGCTGGGCCACCGGAAGAAAAAGAGCAAGGCGGCACAGGACCGGCACAATCCACCGACAATCCTGCAGCGGCTGGGCATTGAAATGATGAATGCGCAGGTGAAAAACGCCCGTGCAAAAATCATTGAACGGCGCTTTCTGGACTTTAAAAACCGCATATCAAAGCTGTTTGAAACGTACACAGGCGGCAACGTACTGGAGAAGCCGGAAAATCTGGAGAAGCTGCTGCGGGCTGGTAAAGGCCCCACGGACCTGGAACTGACCGAAGCCGTGGAGCAGCTGCTGGAGGGGTACTTGAACGAGCAGCCCTATGGCGGCGCGGTGGCAGCAGACCGCGGCAAGCCGCGTATGCAGGTATACAATGAGAATTTGCACCGCAAACGGGTGCCGCGCAGCGAGGAGGACTTGAACCTGCTGCTGATGCGCAGCACACGGGCCATTAAGGTGGACAGGCCGGGCGTGTACCTCACTGTTGGAAAAACCAAAATCTATTACCGCACAGACGAATTTGTGCTGAACTATCAAGGCGCAAAAGTATATCTTCGGTATGACCCGCTGGATTTGAGCCATGTGCGAGCCTATGACGAAGACGACCGCTTCATCATGGAGCTGCCTGCGGACAGCCGGATGGTACTGGAATACCGGGCCAGCGCAGAGGAAGTAAAGGAAGCGCAGCAGACGATTCGCAGCTTTGAAAAGCAGACGGCGGAACGGATGGCGGCCATGACGCTGAAAGAAATCGGGCCGAACACGAGGCTTGACCTTGCACTTGAGACCGCGCGGGAGAACATGGCGCGGCGCGCAGAAGAACCGGCACCGGGCGCAAAGCTGATCGAACTTCAAAGCGCCTACGAGGAACCGATGCTGAAGGCCGTGGGCGATATCGACCTTGACCGCATGATAAACAATATCATCACAGAGAACGGAGGATACGACGATGAGTAAAACGTACAATGAGGCACTGCTGCAGCGCGTGGAGGAATACCTGGCGAGCAGCGGGCTGAGCCAGAACAAGATGGCGCAGGCTGTGGGGCTGTCACAGACGGCATTGAGCAACTGGCGGCGGAAGATATACAACGGCGACCCGGCATATGTAGAGGGCAAGCTGAAGGAATATTTTGAGACGCAGGCGGCACGGGAGGCCGTGGAGGAACAGGCCGCCCCCTACCTTTCCGACACGGGCTATGTGCCCACAACGGTGAGCGAGGACATCTACAAGGGCATTAAATTTGCCCAGTTGGAGCGAGGGATGGTGGTGCTGCACGGAGATGCGGGTATCGGCAAAACTGAGGGTGCACGGAAATTCCTGCATGACTACCCGCACAACACAGTATTCATCACGGCGACACCAACCACGGGCTCGCTGAACTGCATCATCAAACTGCTGGCCCGGGCGCTGGGCGTGCCGGAGATGCGCGGCCGGATGGACACAATGCTGGCAATCCGGGAGAAGCTGGCGGGGACAAATAAGGTGGTTATTATCGACGAGGCCCAGCACCTGCGCCTTCCGGCGCTGGAAGAGCTGCGGACGCTGAGTGACCCGGATATCGTGACAGGCGTCCCCGGGAACGGGGTGTGCTTGATTGGAAACACGGAGGTGTACAGCCGGATGATGGGCCGCCAGCAGGCACAGTTCGCGCAGCTGTTCAGCCGCATCAAGATGAACCGCAACTACACCACACAGAAAGTGAAAAAGGAGGATATCCGGGCGCTGTTCCCCCGCTTGGCAGATGAAAAGCGGGACAAGGAGCTGGACTTCCTGTTCGGAATCGCAAAGGGGCGCTGGGGCGTGCGCGGCGCAAAGACCGTGTACAACAACAGCGTGCGAAATGAGAACGTGAGCTACGACGGGCTGTACAGCATGGCGGTACACCTGGGCGTGGGCTGGAATTAAACGGAGGAAAGACGGATGAACAGGAAGAAATGGTGCGCGGTATTTGTTGCAGGCTGCGCGGCCGGGCTTATGGTGGCAATCTGCACCAGCGTGTGGATGGAACGGCCGGGGGCTGCAGGCGGTGAGGTGCTGATTTTGCCGCTAATCTGGCTGTTGTTTTATGTAGGGTATGAGTTCGGGCGGCTGGCCACACTGGCTCAGGCAGAGCAGCGGCACAGGCGGCGCAGAAACGTGCCGCCGTACCGAGTAGAATAGAAAATCGAATAACGGGGTCTGCGGGCCCCGCCGTAATGCAGCCGCGCCAATGGCGCGCCGGTCACAAGCCCGGGAAAATGCAGAGTGCGGAATCGGAGGTGGACACAACGCTGAGTGAACAGGATAAATGCGAGATCCGGAAGTCGTATAGAAATGCGCTCGCCCCGCGCCAGCATGTGAAAATCCTGATGGAACTGTATCTTGCAAGTCGCGAGGAGATCGAGGAGGCGCTGGGCTTTACGCATAAGGAAGCACGGCGCCCAATACGGCGGCACACGGACGCTGGCAGGCCCAACACATACGCCAAGCATCCAATAGAGGTTAAGCGGCGTATCGTAGGACTTGTACTGAGTGGGATGACCTACGAGGAAGCCGGCGCCATGTATGACGTTTCGAAAAACACCGTGGCAAACTGGGTTATGAAGTACAGGCGCGGCGAACTGTCGCCCATCATGCTGAAGGAGGAAAAAGCCGATGCCAAACTGTAAGTTTTGCGGCAAGCCCGTAATA
This sequence comes from Ruthenibacterium sp., assembly GCF_017421385.1. Taxonomy (NCBI): domain Bacteria; kingdom Bacillati; phylum Bacillota; class Clostridia; order Eubacteriales; family Oscillospiraceae; genus Ruthenibacterium; species Ruthenibacterium sp. The sequence continues at coordinate 7,329 of NZ_JAFOIN010000040.1, forward strand.
TCCGCGCGCGTGATGCACGCGCACTGCTGGGAACAGAAAGTCATGGAGCTGATGAAAACTGTCTGCGACAGCTATTGCCGCTGGCCGCTTGAGTGCCGGAGCTCTGAGGAACTGGAGGAAAATCACTGTAACGACTGCGTGCTGATTCAGGCGCTCAACCTCGGGCTCTAACGTTCGAGGTTCATGCGGAGCCGCGGCCCAGGAGGGCCGGCGTAGCCGGTCATAACGGCAGCTCCGCACAATTTTGTGTTTTAGGGGGTGACATTATGAGACAAGATGATTGGAAACGAGCGAAAGAAATTCTTTCACGACCATATGGACAGATCACACTACTCGTTGATGGATACGAAGTGACGCTGCAGTTGCAAATGCTTCGGGGGATGTTCAGGAACGGAATCGCGGTATATATCAATGGGCAGTTTAAATGGAAATGGTTGACAACGGATTGTGAGGAAAGAAGACGTTTCATTGCTCAGCGGGAAGTTCCTCTTATGAACCGGCAGGAAATTGCACAATACAACCGTCTGCCAAAAGCGCAACAAAAAGCACTGAAGGATTATCGTGATCGCAAATACATCCGTTATGACACACACTGGACAGACTGGAATGCCATGGTGAAGCATTTTGAAGCAAACAACGAAGATATCCGTCTGAAGGAGGATGCCTGATGGAACAAATAGACATGACGAAATACCTGCCTTGTACCGCTCGTCTGGTGGGCGGCACACTGTACATACTGGACGGCGAGGGACGCGTGCAGCGCCGCCTGGATCCGCTGCAAACGGCCATCGAGTGGTTCCAGATGAGCAACGACGCCTTCTATGCGCGGTACGGTGTGAACTGGGTCCCGAAGGAGCCGTACTATTCGCAGGCGCGCCGGATGGTGCATTCAGGAGATGGCCGCCATGCGTGAAGTTATCCGGGGCAATGCCCCGGCCGTAATGCAGCCGCGCCGTTGCGCGCGCCGGTCACAAGCCCGGAGAAATGCAGAGTGAGGATTTTCTGATGGAAGGATGTGTACATAGTGGCAAGAAAAAAAGTGGCCAGTGAGCCGGTGCTGCGGGACTGGGCGGCGGTGGATGCAGCTCTGCGCGATCTGAAAGAGTGCCAGTACGCGCTTACAGAACTGGGCGTGGAGTTGGACCGCAGGATCGACGGCCTGAAGGACGACTACAATAAGAATGCACAGCCATTGCAGAACCGCATCAAGCGGCTGGAGGGTGACGTCAAGGAATATGTCGACGCGCATCGTGCAGAGCTGGACGGAAAAAGCCGGACGCTGGTATTCGGCAAGGTAGGATACCGCGCCTCCAGCAAGCTGATGCTGGCGCCTGCAAAAGTTACGGAAGCTATCGCCGCGCTCAAGGCCCTGGGCCGTAAGGAGCTGGTGAAAACCACGGAGACGCTGGACCGGGAGGCGCTGAAAAAGGAGCCGCCCGCGCTGCTGGAAAGCATCGGGGCATATATCCGCACGCGGGATGAATTTTACTATGACATCAGCGGCGAACAGCCAGAAGTGCAGTAAGGAAGGAGGAGCGGCCATGGGCGCTCTGGATATTGGCAAAGGGCAAGTAAAAAATATATATGCCATCGCGGCAAAGCTGGGCATGGTGGACCGGAGCAGCCATGAGGACGCGCTGCACGAGCTGGTGCAGGGGCTGACAGGCAAAACGTCCGTCAAGGATCTGACACATTCCGAGGCGCTGGAGGTCCTCACGGAACTGCGCCGACGCAGCGCACCAGCCGCTCCAAAGAAAAAACGGGCGCGGAAATATGATGAAACACCGGGCGGCGTCAGCGCGGCGCAGCAGAAAAAAGTGTGGTACCTCATGTTTCAACTTGAAAAGTTCGACCCGGCACCGGAGGGCGTGCAGCTGCGTGACCGTCTGTGCGGCCTGATTAGCAAACAGTTCAAGGTAACGAGTTTTCCTGCTCAACCGTTCCGATTCCTCACTTTTGAGCAAGGCGGCGTACTGATTGAGGGGCTCAAAAGCCTGACACAGCGCAAGGAACTGGAGTATCTGCACAGCGCTCGGTACCACCGTGAACAGGAGGCGGCTTCAAATGCGGAATGAGCTGCTGAACCACCTGCAGCTGGATGACCTGAAGGGCGAGGCGCATGAACTTGCTGAGACCATCGGTATGGACGCCTTCCGTCGGCTGGTGGATGTGTATGGCGGCACTGGCCGGGTGTACATTCCCCAGGCGGACACGCTGCTCATTCCCATCCGGGACAGGCTAATCCGGGAGGAATACAACGGGTATAACGTGTACGAGCTTTGTAAAAAATGGGACCTGGGCGAAAGTATGGTCCGCACGATCATTCGGGACAAAATCCGGGAGCTGCGGCAAGCCCCCATAGACGGCCAGGTCTCCCTGTTCGACGCTCCTGAAATTGAATGACCATTACAATTTTTTGCTGCATTTTTGTGGTGGATGGTTGTTGTAAAGATAAGGTATGATTTACTCGTAGCAACGAGGGGATCATACCTTTTTCTTTTCCCCTCAAGAGGAGGAGAAGGTATGGAGGGCATGCTGTTTGATGCCGGGACATGGTGGCTGGTGACGATCATCGTGACGGTCGTGGTGGGGTTGATCGGGTATCTGTTTGGACGGTCCGTATTTAAGGCGCTGGATGAAAACCGAGCGGACATCAAGGAAGTCCGGGAGAGCTACACCACGCAGAAAGACCATAAGGACGATCTGGACGATATCCGGCGCGAAATCAAGGAGGTACGCTCTGAGATGAAAACCGAGATACAGGCGCTTTCTGAGGATATCAAAGAGGTAAAGGAAAAATGCCTGCGCAAAAGCGACTTTGAGCGCAGTGTTCTGCAGCTGGAAAGCAAGGTAGACGCGCTGACGCGGTATCTGATGGAGAGGAGAGTATAAAATGCTGGACAAAAACTTGGAAGCCCGCACGGAGCTGACAAGCATGAGCTATGCAGCGGAGGTTTTTCTGCGGATGTTAAATCTGTATCGCGGCAGTTACTACAAGCTGCGCAACGCGGGGCCAATCCTTTCAGACGAAGAGCAGATTCCGCGGGCGGAACTTCGGGCAGCGCTGGACTACCTGCAGGAGAGCGGCTATATCGCAGCGCGGACGGTAAAGGACCACACACCGGCGCATGTATCCGACCTGCCGCTGGAAGACATGGAGTGTAAGCTGCTGCCCGCCGGGGTGCAGCTGCTGGGCGGGCATATCAAGGACCCGCTGGTACGGCCGTAAAGAAGGAGGAAGACGGGATGCAGACTTTACCCTTGAAAGGAAAACGGAGCTATGGGAAGATCGCATCCCTGCCGCCGGAAGTGCGAAACGCTGTTGACAACATGATACTAAGCTGTACAGTGCGTATCCCGGAAATACAGGCATACATCCAGGAGAAGGCGGACGTGTCGGTATCGGAATCGACGGTGAGCCGGTACGGCAAGCGGCTGGCGGACAGCTACAGGGACTTGATGATCGCGCAGGAGAGCTTTGAATCGCTGCGCAAGGAAGTGGAGAAATACCCGGAGCAGGACGCAGCGGAGGTTTTGCTGCGTATTGCAATCCACAAGATGATGGTGGCGCTGACCAGCAAGACGGACGAAGACTGGAACGAGATGCGCGTGGACAAGCTGATGCGTGAGATCAGCGGTGTGACGCGGGCGGTGGCGTATAAGCAGCGGGTGGATATGCAGAACAAGGACGTTGTGACCGCCGCGCTGGATGAGGTACAGGCGTCGGTGTTCTCGGCGCTGGCACAGGAACAGCCGGAGTTGTACAGGCAGGTTGCGAAGTTCATCGAGCGCAAAAAGAAAGAGGGCTTGTAAATGAACTGGTATGTGCTGCAAGTCTTAACAGGCCGGGAGCGGGACGTGTGTGAGGCGCTGCGGCGCAAGGGGGTGCGTGCCAGAGCTCCAGCGCAGCGGATGGATATCCGGCGGCGGGGACAGTGGCAGACTGAGGAGCGGCTGCTACTGCCGGGGTATGTGTTTGTGGGTGCGGAATACACGGCGGCGCTCTTCCATGTTGTTTCCCCTGTCTCCGGCGTCATCCGCTGGCTTGGGCTTCACTGTGGAGAGCCGCAGGCGCTGGACACACGGGAGACACTGCGGTGGCGGCTAGACATCGAGGAAACGCTGGAGCCCAGCCGGGTGCTGTTTCATGCGGACGGCACATGGCATGTACTGGACGGGCCGTTGGCGGCGTTTGCAGGCTGCCCGGTGCGGATGGAGCGGCGGCAGCGCCGGGCGTATGTGACGGCGGAGCTGGGCGGCGTAGCCCGGCGGGTGCGGTTCGGCGTTATCCCCGTGATGGAGGGCAGCGGACCATGAAGCGGAGGCGGGACCCGCGGCGGGAGCTGGCGCGGAAGATTTCCAGCGCGAAGCTGAAGGAGCCGCCAGAGCTGTGCACGCGGTGCGTGTGGGCGATGAAAGAGAGCGGGCGGCTCGCCTGTCCTTTCCCCCGCTGCGTGAAGTGGAAAACAGTTTTTTCAAAAGGCGTTTACGGCGCATAAAAACGGACACGGAAACCGGGAGCAAGGCGGGGTCGATTCGTCCCCCGCGGCGTGACCGGCGGGCATAGAAGAGCGGGAAGCCAGGCTGAAAGGCCCGGATGGCGAAGCATACCCAGCAGAAAACAGAACGCATCCTCCGTCTCGCCCTGCAATGCCGTTTAGCGCCGTTTCTGTGCCGTTTACGACCGTTTAAAAGCCCGTGGCGGGAAAACTGCCCGCCCGGGGACTTTTTTCGTTACAGGGGCAAATTCAAGGGCTTGTGGAGAAAGGAGGAGCAAAGGCCGGATGAGAAGGACACAGCAGTCAAGCATCGAGGCGCTGGAAAAGGCCATCGAGGAGCAAAAAAACACGCGCGATTTCAACTATATAAACGACCTTAAAATGCTCCGTAAACAGTATACCTGCACCAGTAAGCGAGACTATCTGAAGCTGCTGGACCTGCTGGTGGACAAATACAGTGCAGAAGAAACCGCCGCGGTCCATGCAGCACTGATGAAGAAGGTGCAGGCCGGAGACCTGGAGGCCATCCGGCTGTGGAATGAGATGTCGAAGGAAAACCGGGACGTCGGCGAGGGGGTGCAGATCATTGTCGAAGCTCCTCGTAAATGAAAGAATATCCCCTGCATTCAGAGATTTGTTGTGGCAGATCCTGCACGAGCACCCGCATACGGTAGTGTGCAAGGGCGGGCGCGGTTCTACCAAATCTTCTTTTATCGGCATCGCTGTCGTCATTCTCCTGCTGCAGCATCCGCAGTGCCACGCGGTGGTGCTGCGCAAGATAGCCAATACGCTGCGCAACAGCGTGTACGCGCAGATCCAGTGGGCCATCGGCGCGCTGGGGCTGCAGGACATGTTCCGATGCACAGTATCCCCCATGGAAATCACATATCTTCCCACAGGCCAGAAGATCCTTTTCTTCGGCCTGGACAAGCCGGAAAAGCTCAAGTCCATCAAGCTGCCGTTTGGATACATCGGCATCGACTGGTTTGAGGAGGCCGACCAGTTTTCCGGTGAGGCAGAGATCCGCAACGTCAAGCAGTCCACGCTGCGTGGCGGCGAGTTCGCCATGACGTTCCTGTCGTTCAACCCACCTGCGGCGGCCCGCAACTGGGCAAACCGGTATGCGCGGGAGACGGAGCCGGGCAAGATCATACACCACAGTACATATCTTACCACGCCGCGGGACTGGCTGGGACAACGATTTTTTGACGATGCGGAATTTTTGAAGAAAACGAAGCCCACATCCTACCGTCATGAGTATCTTGGCGAGGCCGTGGGCAACGGTACACAGGTTTTCGACAACATCCGGCTGGAGCCCATCACGAAGGCGCAGATCAACTCTTTCGGAGAAATTACCTCGGGCGTGGACTGGGGCTGGTACCCGGACCCGTGGGCATTCAACCGCATGTCCTACGACGCCGCCCGGCGCGCGCTGTACATTTTCGATGAACTCACCCGGCGCAAGCTCAACAACTTTGAGACCGCGCGCCTGGTCCTGTCCCGTATCCCTGAAGGCGAAGACGTTATCGCCGATTCTGCGGAGAAAAAGAGCTGCGGCGATTACCGGGATATGGGCATCAACTGCTTTGACGCAGTCAAAAAGCCAGGCAGCGTGCGCACCAGTATCATGTGGCTGCAGGGCCTTGCCGCCATCGTGATCGACCCGGTGCGCTGCCCGGATACGGCGAAGGAATTCACGGAGTATGAATATGAGACCACAAAGGACGGCGAGGTCACGTCCGCCTACCCGGACGCGGACAACCACCATATCGACGGCGTGCGGTACGGTACAAACCGCATCTGGCTGCGGGTGGGAACATGATGCGCCGTCTGCACGGATGGCTCGTCACGCGCTTTTTGCCGGTCTGGGCCAAGGAAACGATCCTTGAAGAAAACAAAAGGCTGCGCGCAGAGCTGGAACAGCAGCGTGCGGAAAACCGGGAGCTGCGCGCATATGCACGGGGCCTGGAGGAGGGCCTTTCCGCGCTGCACGGCATGAGGCTCAACATCACACTGGAAGGAGGCGGACCGGATGAGCATAGTGAAAGCGCTGTTTGACCAGAGCGTCATCAGCACGGACGAATGTTTCGGACAGCCGGACGTCACTTCCCAGGAGATGCGCGCCGCCATCAATGCATGGCGGGATACATACCTGAAGCGCGAGGGCGATAAGGCGTCCGATCCGTGCATGCGCATGGCTTACGTTATCGTGCATAAGCTGCAGAAAGGTGTTTTCGCAGAATACAGCTCAGATATTTTAGACAAGGAGAAAACGGCCAAGGGAAAATGGATGGACCGGAACCTGTCGCAGCTTGATCTCATCCGGGACAGCGTCCTGCAGTGGATGCTGATCGGCGGGGAATGCTGGGTAAAGCCTGTACCACGGCCCGCCCCCGATGGCAGCACGATTTTTGTGCCGCTGCTCGTACACAGGACAGACGCCGTGATCCTGGCGCGTGAACCGGACGGCCGCGTCACAAGCATCGTTACAGCGGAGCACACTGCCCGCGGCAGCCAGTACTATACACTGCTGGAACGCCGCACAGTGGATGCAAACGGATACTTGACCATTGAGAACAAGCTGTACGCGAGCTTTGACCGCGGTACGCTCGGTGTACGCACTGCACTTTCAAAGCTGGACCGGTACGCCCAACTGCCTGACCTCTATACGTACCCCGTTCCCGTTGGCGGCGTTGGAATGACGCCGCTGCGCGTGCCTCTGGCGAACTGTGTGGACGGCAGCATGGATGCCATCAGCATCTACGAGCCGGCCATGGGGCTGATCCGGAACATCGACCAGAACGAAAAGCAGCTGAACGATGAGTTCGAGCTGGCCCGGCACCGGTTAATTGCTCCGGCTGAGATGCTCAAAACAGGACGCGACGGCCGGCGTACTCTGGATGACAGTGTATTTGTCGCTCTGAAGGATATCCACAGCGACCTGGCGCCCACGGCGTTTACGCCGCAGCTGCGGGATGAACCCTACGAACGGCGTGAGCAGAAATATCTGCGCGCCATCGAGAACCAGATCGGGCTCAAGCGCGGGATGCTGTCCGACGCCCAGGAAGTTGAAAAAACCGCGTTTGAAGTCGCCAGTACGGCCGGCGACTACAACCTCAGCCTGCTCGACCTGCAGCAGGTCTGGTTCGACGGCGTGCGGGAATATCTCACCTTGTGCGATACGCTGGGCAAAATGTACCGGTACTGCGACCAGAGCGCGTGGGACGTAACGGAGCAGCTGGCCATCACCTGGGGCAACGGCGTGCTGTACGACCCTGATGGGGAGCTGGAAACGGATCTCCGTCTGGTGGCGGCGCAACTGCTCAAGCCTGAGATCGCGGTGGCCCGGCACTTCGACCAGCCCTGGGAGAATGAAGAGGACCTTAAAAATGTACGCGAAAAATATATGCCGGCCATGGAAGAGCTGGAACCGGAGGCATAACGTATGGAGCCGCTTGACCTGACGGGCGTAAAAGAGTACGCCTCCGAGATCGCGCAGCCGCTGCGCGACCGTCTGGTGGAGGACATCTGCCGGCGGGTAAAAGAGGCCGGGGCCATCACCACCACGGCGGAATATGAGATATACCGGGCTGAGCAGCTCGGTCTCGCTGAAAAGGAGATCAAGGCAGCCATCGCTGAGCAGTCCGGTATCAATGCCGGAGCCGTAGACATGCTGTTTGGGGATATTCTGGACAAGACTGTGCGATTTGAGGATAACGGCCAGCTGCAGCAGCTGGCCGCAGCCTACAAGAGGATCACGACACAGGGCGCGAACCGGCTGCTGAAAAATCTGTGGGCGCCCGGTCCGGACGGCAAGCTCTATTCCATCGGCGAAGCCTACGACAAAATCATGGACTTTGCTTTTGCACAGACCTTCTCCGGCACAACGGACGTCAACACAGCGCTGCGCCGGGCCACCAAGGAACTGGTGAAGCGCGGCGTCCGCACGATCCCGCGCAAAAACGGCAGCAATGTCAGCATTGAGTACGCCATGCGCAGCTATGTGATGAATCGGATGGGCGCCATGACCAATGCCGTGCAGCAGATGAACCACGACAAGCTGGGCTGCGACGGCTGGGAGATCAGCGCCCATTCAGGGCCCGCTCCGGACCATGCACCAATTCAGGGCCTGCAATATCCAGACGTAGAATATACCAAATTAAACAGCGGCCTTGCCCGTGCCATCGGCACGCTGCAGTGCAAGCACATCGCGTGGCCCATCCGCATGGGGAGGGACAAGCCTGTGTACACAAAACAGCAGCTGCAGCGGATGCTGGAGGAAAACGAGGCCGGCGTCCTGTATGAGGGCCGCCACTATACCCTGTACGAAGCCGGGCAGAAGCAGGCGGAGCTGGAGGCTCACATCCGGAATATTAAGAACAAGACACTGGCGGACGACGCGCTGGGCGACAAGGAAAACCTGCAGAAGCATCAGCTTATGCTGGCGCGGTACCGCCAGGAGTATTCCCGGTACTGTAAGGCCACCGGCCTGCAGCCACGCAGCGCACGCCTGCAGGCGGCCGGCTTCGGCCGGTCCGAGGCTGCGCGGGCAGCGGCTGCGGCAAAACGCGGTACAGCGGTCATGGCGAAAAATAACTCGCCTAAAATGCCGAGCAGTGGTATACTGAATGCAAAGAAAGTATTCCAGTCTCCGCAGGAGATAAATGCCGCAGCACTCCTGATTGACGCCGGGCTTGACGACTACGGCTTGCCTGCCAGCGTATTTTCCGGCAGAACGCTGCTCAAAGACAAGAGCTGCAGCGCTCTCGGCCGTGCAGAATGGTCCGGAGATGTTTCCGTCCGAGAGGATGCCGGACTTGATACACTGGTGCATGAGCTTCTGCATATGCGCTCAGCCAACCGGCTGCCCAATATGGTATACAGCGCCAATATTCGAATCGAAGAAGCGACCGTGCAGCTGCTGGCTCAGGAGATATGTAGAGATAACGGCATTGAAATATTGGCTCATACATATGAAAAAGGCGTGCGGTATCTTCAGGCGATCAACAAAACGGCAAAAATAGCTCCAACCGATCTGGAGTTCGGGCAAATGCTGCTCAACGTCCCGTTGGACAAGCGGCACGACTGGCTTGTAGAGCGTGTTGACGACTTTATCGCAGCAAACAACATCCCGCGGGATGTTGCGGGCGGACTGAGAAATTTATCGTATTGGTTTTGGGGAAGTGATCCGTTTTGACAGAAGAGATAAAAAAGAAGCTGGACTGGTACGCACGAAAAGCCGCGGATGGAAAAAAAGAGCCCATGTCCGAGACCGAGGAGGCGGCGTTTTCCTCTATATGTGCAGCTTTAATGGGACAGGTCCCGCAAATGCCGCTTGAGGAAGCAAATCAAATCGCGGATGCGTATAACGCAAAGCCCGGCATGACCGATCAGGAATGGCTCGACTTTGAAGAAGAGTACACACGGTTCTTTCAGAAATATCTTTCAGAGGAAGATTTAAAAGAGTACGCAGACTCCATGGTTGGCGACGTGCTGCCAATGATCTGTGACGCCATTCGGATGAAACACAAAAATGCATACAGTGAAAAATAGTTACCCCACTAAATAAGGTATACAGGGACCCGTCCGCGGGTCCCTTTTACAATGCCCAAAAACAGGCTTTAAATGCCGGTTTAAGGGCATTTTTAAATTGCTTTTACCGCTGGCCCGGCGGACAAGAAAAGGGGCGCCGCAATACCGGGACTGGCCGGATAAAAAGGACAGCGGCTGACGAACATCCACCCACCCATCCGAAAGGAGCAAAAAAATGACGTTTGACTGGCTGAAATCCATTCTCGGGGACGCATACACCGAGGACGCCGACAAGGCCGTCGCCGCAGAGATCGGCAAACGCTTTACGGCGAAGGCTGATTTCGAGGCGCGGAACACGGAACTGAAAAACATCAAGGCCCAGCTGGCGGAGGCCAACAAGACCATCGAAGGCCTGCAGGCCGCAGACAAGGATATCGAGGCCGTGCGCAAAGAGGCAGCGGAGTATAAGGCCAAGGCCGAGCAGGCGGAAAAAGACGCTGCCGAGCAGCTGGAGTCGTATAAGTTCAACGCCTGGTTTGACGGCCTGGTGGCACAGAACCACGGCCGTGACGGCGCGGTGATCCGCACGCTGGCGGGCACGGAGCGTATGGACGCTTTGCGCAAGAGCCAGAACCGGGACGAAGACGGCAAGGCCCTGTTTAACGATCTGCTGAAGAACAGCGCCTACGCTTTCGAAGACCAGATGCCGCCTCCGCCTCCCTATGCCGGCGGCACAGGCACCACGTCCTTTGCCGGCGACAACGCCGCCATGCGCGCGGCCATGGGCCTGCCCGCAGAGAAGAAATAACCCTGAGAAAGAGAGGAAAAAACAATGGCAAATCTCATTGAACTCGCAAAATCCTACGTCCCCATGCTGGACGAGGTGTACAAACTGGCGTCCTGTACGTCCGACCTGGACGGCGCGCCGGAGCTCGCGCGCCAGGGCGCTAACGCCAACGAGCTCATCATCCCCATGCTGGAGATGGACGGCTTGGCCGATTACGACCGCAACGGCGGATACGTGGACGGCGACGTCAAGATGGAGAACCGGACCGTGCAGTGCAATTTCGACCGCGGCCGTATGTTCACCGTGGATACTATGGACAATGCTGAGACCGCGGGCCTCGCTTTTGGCCGCCTGGCCGCGGAGTTCATCCGCACCAAGGTCGTGCCGGAGCTGGATGCCTTCCGCTTCGCCTGTTATGCGGGCAAGCCTGGTACCAGTTCCGCGGAGGGCACGCTGGCAAGCGGCGCGGACGTGATCGCGGCCATCAGCGCCGCCGTGACCGAGATGGACGAAAATGAGGTGCCGTCCGACCAGCGCCATCTGCGCATCACCTCCACGCTGCTGCGCGCCATCAAGGATATGGACAGCTATAAGTCGCGGGAAGTCCTGGAGAGCTTTGCGTCCGTCAAGCCCGTGCCCCAGCGCCGATTCTACACCGCCATCGAGCAGCTGAGCGGCAAAGACGGAGAGAAGGCCGGCGGGTTCCGGAAGTACGGCAAGCACTACGTCAAGTGCGCGCAAGGCGATACCGGAGCGCTGGAGGTCATCGCGGACAGCGGCACTGTGTCCGGCGCTCAGATCAAGGCAGCCGACGTCACGCCCGTTGCCGATCCTGCATACAAGCCCGCCGCCGGCGACTATGTCAAGGCTGTGGCCGGCGCGGAGATCAACTTCATGATCCTCCATGCTCCGGCGCTTATCCAGTTCCAGAAGCATGTGGCTCCGAAGATCGTATCCCCGGAGCAGAACCAGACTGGGGACGCCTGGAAATACGGGTACCGCAACTTCGGCATCGCGGACGTCTACGCAAATAAGTTCGCCGGTGTGTTCTGCCATCATAAGGCCGCCGGCGTCTGAGAAAGGAGACCATCATGGGCAAATTGATCGGTAAAACATACGCAACCCCGGCCCCCGCGGCCGTGGTGCCCGCTGCGGCCGTGCAGCCGCCCGCTGTGTTCGCCTGCCCGCACTGCGGCAAGGAGTACAAAACGGAAAAGGGCCTGGCGGATCACATCGCCAAAGAACACGCCGACGCACCGGCACCGGACGGGGAATAACGGAGGGAGGCAGCCGGTATGGCCTATGCGGACTACGCATTTTATTCCGGCACATGGCACGGGACCATGCCGGAGGCTGATTTCGACAAGTGGGCAGATCGGGCAAGCCTTGAGATCGACCGCGTGACGTTCGACCGCGCGGCCGATGCTCCCGACAATATGTCCAAACGCCTGCAGCTGTGCTGCTGTGCGCTGGCGGACCAGCTGGAGGCTTGGGCGGCCCTGGACGCAAAAACCCAGGCTGGAGCTGTTGCCAGCGAGAACGTGGACGGCTACAGCGTGAGCTGGAGAGACGGCGGTACGCCCGCGGCGATGCGGGCGGACCGCCAGTCCGTTCTCTCCGGCATCTGTTCGGACTACCTCACCTATCCTGAGAACCTCATGTATACGGGAGTGTGGCGGCCATGACGACGCCGAATGCGGATATAACTCTGTACCACAAGGAGTACGACGCCGAAAAGCGCGACTACACCTACACGCCCAATCAGTTCCCCGGCGTGTTTTGGTACGGCGGCCAGGGCGTAACGCTATCCTCCGGAGGTTTGAAGGCGTCGGACGGATACATCGTGCGCATCCTCACGGATGCCGAGATCAGCGCCGGTGCGGATGACATCGTTGTGCGCGGGCTTGTGTCCGACGCAGTAACAAAAGCCGGAGACCTTACGCAGAAATACAAGGGCCGGTGCTTTGTGGTGACTGCCGTGCGGGATAACCGCCGCGGCAGCCCCTCCATGCACCACTGGAGGCTGGAGGGAAAATAGCCGTGGCAGATAAACGGAAGATCTCGACGCCGCGCGGCTGCGTTGTTTCATCCAACGGCCAGACCGCGCAGCTTATCTGGAACCCGGACTTTACACCGCGCCGCACAAAGCAGTTCTCAAACTGCCAGAAGTACGTGGATGAGGCCGTATTGAAATACAGCAGCCCCTTCGTACCTATGGAAACAGGCGTGCTGGACAAATCCGGCATCCTCGGCACAGACGTCGGCTCCGGCGAGGTGCAGTACATCACGCCCTATGCGGCGAAGCTGTACCGCCATCCGGAATACAGCTTCAGCACGCGGTATCATCAGCTCGCGCAGGCTGAGTGGTTCGAAGCTATGAAAAAGCAGCACCGCGACGAGATACTCGCGGCGGCAGCAACGTATTTTGACTAAACAGGAGGAGCGTATGGCAAAGCCTGACACCATCATTCGCGGCCTGTGGGAGTTCCTTCAGACCTGCCCGTACATCGAGGCCGGCAGCCCTGTCACTGTGGACTGCATGCCCATGGACAACAACGCATTTACACTCGCCAAGCGCAGCGGCAATCCTATCGTGAAGATGTACACAGACGGCAGTTCCATCCGCCAGTATCCCTTTGCGGTCTGGTACCGCGGCAGCCGGGGCACCATCCAGGAAGGCATCGTCGCGAGCGGAAAATGTGAGCTCATCTCCCGCTGGCTGGAGCGGCAGAGCCGGGACGGCATGCTGCCGGATCTGCCCGAAGGCATGGCAGCGCAGCTCATCCAGGCAAGCGACACCGGGAAACTTTACACCCTTGAGCCGGACGTGTATATCTACGAGGTACCCTGCCGGCTCCAATATATACAGGAGGCATGACAAATGGCAGTTACAGCTGATGTAAAAGGCACCGCGATCCTGCGCAACAAGGTCGCGGATTATCTCAACACTGAACCGGGCGGGGAATCTCCCGCATACCACCTTATGAATGTGTTCGAGACCATCGACGAAAATCCGAACGCGCAGGTGGTTGAAAAACACTATACATCGGACAAAGCAGCCACGAAGCTGACGTCCGGCTATGCGCCGCAGTTCCCCATCACAGGCGACCAGTATCTCGATAACGATGTCAGCGAGTTTATCCGTGATATTGCGGAGGAACAGCAGATCGGCGTAGAGACGGATTTCATCCGTGTCCGCCTGTACCAGCCCATCGCCAGCAAGGAGAACACCTTCTATGCGCGCAAGTTCCGCGTGTCCGTGGAAGTTTCCAGCATCACCGGTGCCGGCGGCGAGATCATCTCCCAGGAGGGGAACCTGAACCAGATCGGTGACGTCGTGATCGGCGAGTTTAACACACAGACAAAGACGTTCACAGAGGCGGCCGCCGCGCCAGCCAGCGCTGAACCGTCCGGGACCTGACAGGAGGATGCAAAATGGCGACAATCAAAGTATTGGACACGGAACTGGAACTGGACCTGCTGGATGCGGATGAACTGGAAAAGGTGGACGCCGCGCTCCAAGCCGTAGAAGGAGACGCGCAGCAGGACCCGGCACTTTCCCAGGCAGATAATATGCGCAAACAGGTGGGGGCGGTGCGCAAAGCGTTTGATACGATTTTCGGCGAAGGAACGGGCCTGCGCGTGATGGGCGAAAAAAACCATCTCGGTGTCGCCCTGACGGCATTCGCTCAGCTCACGGATGCGGTGCAGACGCAGCGTGCCGAGTTTGAACGCTCCATTTCCTCCATCAGGGCAAAGTACAGCCCGAACCGAGCGCAGCGTAGGGCGGCAGCGAAGAAATGAACCTCCTTGTAGACCCGGCGCCCACCGTGTACACGCTTGGAGATAAAGAATACCCCCTCAATACGTCGTTCCGGTTCGGCATCCTGTTTGAGCAGATGATGCTGGACAACGCCCTCTCCAACCGGGAAAAGGGACTGGCGGCCCTGGAGCTTTTCTTTCCCGGCATACTCCCGACCGGGGAAAATGAGGCGGGCTCCGCCATCCTCTGGTTTTACAACTGCGGCAAACCCTGGAAGCGCGGCTCGACCGCGCGCATGCGCCGCGCCGGAAAGGTGTTCGACTATGACCAGGACGACGGATATATCTTCGCCGCATTCCTAGAGCAGTACGGCGTGGATCTGGAGCAGGTGCAGGACCTGCACTGGTGGAAATTCAAGGCCATGTTCGACGCACTGCGGCCGGACTGCTTGTTCTCAAAAATCGTCGAGTGGCGCAGCACGGACCTTACGCAGGTGAAAGACCCGAAGGAAAAGAAATTCATCCAGGAAATGAAACAGGTCTACCGTCTGCGGAAATCCGTGGATGAACAGGAAAAACTGGACCTCATCGCTGACGCCCTCATGGGCGGCGGCGATCTCAGCAAACTCTGAGGAGGGCGGTAATGGAAGAAAAAGAGATCCGCTGCCCGAATTGTCAAACGAACAGCCGCCCGGGGCAGCTTCTGCTCCGGGCTCAATTCGTCAAAGGCGAAATCAAATGTCCCCGCTGCGGGGCATTGCTGCGATTGGAATATCCCAAGGACAGAGCCGATGGCCGCATCCAGGTTATAGGGTAGCGAGCAAGCGCCTGCTTTGCATCACGCAAGGCAGGTGTTTTTTGTATGGCGTATGACGGCCACCTGAAATTTGATACAAGTGTAGACGGCAAGGGGTTCCAGCAGGGGATCTCCACGCTGGCCAAAGGCGCCGCCGCGGCACTCACGGCAGTATCCGCCGCCCTGGGAGCCATGGCGGGCTATGCCGTCAAGGTCGGCTCCGACTTTGAGGCGGGGATGTCCGAGGTAGCGGCGATCTCCGGCGCTACAGGTGACGAACTGGATGCCCTGACCGCAAAGGCCAAGGAGATGGGCGCGAGCACCAAATTCAGCGCCACCGAATCAGCTGAAGCACTCAAATACATGGCCATGGCCGGCTGGGATACGCAGTCCATGCTGGACGGCCTGCCTGGCATCATGAATCTTGCGGCGGCCAGCGGTGAAGAACTCGGCGCCGTGTCCGATATTGTGACGGATGCGCTCACGGCTTTCGGTTTGTCTG
Source organism: Ruthenibacterium sp. (assembly GCF_017421385.1). NCBI lineage: Bacteria > Bacillati > Bacillota > Clostridia > Eubacteriales > Oscillospiraceae > Ruthenibacterium > Ruthenibacterium sp. Next base: position 23,207 of record NZ_JAFOIN010000040.1, read on the forward strand.
CGTCCGATGCCGGACACTTTGCCGATGTTCTCGCAAAGGCATCCAGCTCCTCGAACACCAACGTTTCCATGATGGGCGCTACATTCAAGTATGCGGCGCCGCTTGCCGGAGCGCTGGGCTACAGCATTGAGGACTGCGCCCAGGCCATCGGCCTGATGGCGAATGCGGGCATCAAAGGCGAGCAGGCCGGCACTTCTTTCCGCGCCATGCTTACACGCCTTGCAAGCCCAACGGATGACGTTGCTGCGGCGATGTCTCAACTGGGTATCTCTCTCACGGATGCGCAGGGCAATATGCTGCCGCTGTCCGACGTGCTGGGCCAGCTGCGGGAAGGGTTTGCGGGTCTCGATGAGCAGCAGAAGGCCGCTATGGCCAGTACCATCGCGGGGCAGGAGGCTATGTCCGGCCTGCTGGCCATCGTCAACGCTGCACCTGAAGACTACGAGGCCCTTGCCGCCTCCATCGCGGATGCGGATGGCGCTGCACAGAGCATGGCCGACACCATGCAGGACAATCTGCAGGGACAGATCACCATCCTCAAATCCGCCGTTGAGGGACTTGGCATTGAGTTCTACGAGAGCATCCAGGAGCCGCTCAAGGACGTCGTAAAGACCGGCATTGGATACATCGAGGAACTGTCCTCCGCATTTAAAGAAGGCGGTTTGGACGGTCTCGTCGAGAGCCTGGGCAGCGTATTTGCGGACGCCGCTGCACGGATCGTAAAGAGCGCGCCCAAGCTCGTGAGCTCCGCCGTCAGCGCCATCAGATCCTTTGTATCCGGGCTGCGCGGCAACACCGGGCAGATCCTCGATGCAGCCATCGAGATGGGAACCTCCCTGCTGCAGGGCGTCGCGGAGATCGTGCCGGAGCTGGGCGCTTTTGCGCTGGACCTCATCGGCCAATTTGCACAGCGTCTCATCGACGGCCTGCCGCAGATGACGCAGGCGGGCGTGGACATGCTCAACTCCATGGCAGAGGGCCTGGCCACCGGCCTGCCGGAGTTCCTCGCGAACGCGCTGCCCATGATCGGCCAGCTTGCCGCGGGTATCCGCGAGAGCGCGGGCCAGCTCGTTGACGCCGGGATAAACCTCATCATGAACCTGGCCGACGGCCTCATCGCCGCCATACCCGACCTTCTGGCTAATATCCCGCAGATCATCATAGACCTGTGCGGGGTCATCAACGACAACGCGCCTAAGCTCCTGATGGCGGGCGTGCAGCTCATCGGCAAGCTCGTGATGGGTCTGCTTCAGGCCATCCCGCAGATCCTCGCGGCCATGCCGAAGATCGTCGAGGCCATCTGGTCCGTGATCTCGGCTTTCAACTGGCTTGATCTCGGCACGAACATCATGACGTTCTTCCGCGACGAGCTCAAGTCCATGGTCTCAAAAATCGGCGAGGCCGGACGGAGCGTCTTCGAGACCGTCAAAAATGCCATCGTAAATTTGCCGAACACGCTGAAAAATCTGGGCAGCAATGCGGTCTCCGGCATGGCGAACGCCATCCGCGGCCTGCTCTCTACAGTCGGCAACGCGGCAAAGGCGGTATTTACGAACATCGTGAATGCGGTGCTCAACCTGCCGTCCCGGCTGCTGGAGCTGGCGAAGAGCGCGGTCACGAACGTGGCCAACGCCTTCAAAAATGTCGAGTGGGGCTCTATCGGCTCTAACATTATCACAGGTATCATCTCCGGCATCGGCTCCGCCGTGTCCGGCCTCGTTTCCAGTGCGATCGACGCGGCGATGTCCGCATTCAATGCCGCCAAAAGAGCGCTGGGCATCCGCTCGCCGTCCAGGCTGTTTGCCGATGAGATCGGCAAGTTCATCCCGCCCGGTATCACGGTCGGCATCGAGGCCGCCATGCCGAAGGCGAAGCGTGACGTAGCGGATGACATGGAACAGTTTGCATCCACTGCACAGGACGCCGTGCTGTCCTCCCAGAACAAGACGGCCGCGCGTGCAGCTGCGTCCGGCAAGCTCCGCACCGCGGCGCCGCAGGCGCCGGGCGGCTCCAACGTCACGGTACAGGGTGAAACGCACGTCCATGTGGAAGTCGAGGGCCGCGAGATCGCGCGCGCAGCCGCTCCCTTCATGGGTGAGCAGATGGAATTCGAGGAGGATTAAAAGGGTGTTTTTAAATCATTTAAACGCCGTTGAATACGGCGTGCGGCTCCTGAAGGGCTGGTCCGTCAAGCGCGGCAGCACCGGTGCATCGGCTGTGAAGTCCCGCATGAGCGCTGCTTTCAACGTGATGGGATCGGAGGTGAGCCTGAAGACCATCACCTTGCCCGTGACCATCAAAGGGCGGGATCAGCACGAAGCTGCCGCGCGCCTCTCTGCATGGGAGGCCGCGCTGGCGGGCGGAAAGGTCGAGCTGCAGCTCCCGGATGGGTTTTACTATGACGCATACCTCAAGAGCTGCGGCGAGCCGTCTTATGACCTGCCCTGGCTCATCTCGAACACATACGTGTTGGAGGGCGTGCAGCGCGGCCCGCTGCTTTCTCTCAAAGCGCAGCCGGATGTGCCGTTTACAGTTAAGGGAACGGCCCCGCGTATCGGGTGCCGGATCGCGGCGACTGTACCCGATGGGGCAGCTTCCTTCAGCGTGGCCGGCGTTACATTCACCGGCGTGGCGGCGGGCGACATGCTGTGCATCGACGGCCTGACCATCCGTGTACTTGTCAACGGCGCGCCGGGGCTGCAGAAGTGCGACATCATCGAATGGCCGTATCTGAAGCCGGGCCTTAACACGGTCCCCGGCGACGGCGCCATGACCGTGGACTATTACCCCATCTATTACTAGGAGGGCTTATCATGCTGAAGATCCTGCAGGCGGACGGCGGACAGCTCCCGCTTGATTTTGACAAATACTTTATCCAGGAAGAAACGAACGGCGAGGACCAGATCGGGTTCACGCTGCCGCTTGACCATGCGGACTACAAGCTGCTGGCGGAAGAAGTGCAGCTGCTCGACGCCGAAGACGGGCAGGTCTACCGCATTACGGCCATCGACGAAGGCGCTGCCACTGCGAACATTAAGGGAAAGCTGGAGCTTTCGCCTCTGCGCGCAGATATGCGTATTCCTTACACCAACGGGAGCGATACGCTTGCCGGCACAGTGGAGGGCGTGCTGCCTGCGGGCTGGACCGTGGTGGACCACTCCCTCAGCACCATCCGGCGCACCATCGACCTGGACAGTGCGACGCCGGAGGACGTCATTCTCGGGGCTGCGTCTGCTTTTGGAGGGCTGGCCATCCGTTACAAGATTGCAGACAAGGCAGTGCATTTCTATGCTCCGGGAGATTTTAAAGCCGGCGGCGTCTACCTCACGGAGGAGCTCAACCTCACCAGCACAAACTTCAAAGGTTCATCCTCCGGTCTTTGCACGCGCCTGTACGCCCGAGGCAAGGACGGGCTGACTTTTGCCGGCATCAACGGCGGCAAGGACTATGTGGAGAACTTTTCATACACGGACAAGATCATCTGCGCATACTGGGAGGACGAACGGTACACTGTGGCGGAGAACCTGCTGGAGGCTGCGCAGAAAAAGGTGGACGCATCTGCGGTGCCTGTGCGCAGCTACAGCTGCGGCGTCGTGGATCTTGCAAAGGCATGGCGCTATGAGGAGGGGGCCGGCTCCAACATTTACGCACACCTCAACATCCAGCTGCTTACGGTCGCCACGCTCCTTGATACACGCCGCGGCACACGCATCGACCATCAGGTCGTGCAGTACAAGCGGTATCCTCATTATCCGGACCTCAATGTCGTGACGCTGTCCACGAAAGCGCCCACGATCACGACGACCGTCAAGCAGCTCCAGGACGCCATCGAGAACCCGTCCAGCTCGTTCCGCAAACAGATGCAGAGCCTGATCAACCAGATGGCTGCTGGCATCTCCGGGCATGACGGCGGGACCATGGAGATCACCTTCAACAGCGATGGCAAGCCAAACGGCATCCGGTGGGGCGACGGCGATGATCTTGCCACGTCCCAAAAGGTCCTGTGGCTCAACCTGGAGGGCATCGCCTACGGCCAGAACGGCGTGAACGGCGATTACAGTACCGTGTGGAGCTTTGCGCAAAACGGGTTTGTCGCTGACTGGATCGTCGTGGGCACGCTTACAGCAAATCTCATCAAAACCGGCCTGCTGCAGAGCAAAAACGGGAAATCGTGGATCAACCTGGACACTGGAGCCGCGCAGCTTGCAGGCACATTTCTTTCCGGCACAGATGCTTTTCTTGCAGAGCTTTCGGGAGGTATGCTCCGCTTCTCTCAAAATGGGACTTATGTGGGCGGCCTGTATTCGAATACTTGGGGCGACCAGAAAACGCTGAGTTTCTCCGGATCCGCTGTACACGTCAGGTCAAGGATAGACGATGCAGGGATCGCGCTTAGTGCCGCGGTTCAGGGCGGGGTGACTGGTGAGATCAAAAGCCAGCCGAGCCTTATGGTGTTTGACGGCAAAGGGCACTTCATCTCGCTGCAAGTTACAGACGGAGAGTCGAAAATCATTTTTAACGGATACGAGTGTACACTCAAGGAACGGACTGTTGACGGGCAAACGATCCGATACCTGGGGGCGCTTTAATAGGAGGGCGGCTTTATGGCTTTATCAGTAAACACTACGATCACGAGAATGATGGACGAACCGGATTATCCTGTTATTGTCCATGCGAAGCAGAATGATAAGCGCACGCGCTTCGTTACGCTCCGGTGCTCCGATACGGAAAACGGGTTTTCCATTCCGTCCGGCACTGTGGGGATCGTGCGGGTGCGCAAAAATGACGGCACAGCGTGCTTCTATGACAAGAACGACCTGGGTGATGCCGCGGTCGTCATCGACGGCAACTCCGTCACCATCGAACTGGTGGAGCAGGCTCTCACTGCCGCCGGGATGCAGAAAACCGAAGTAAATCTGTACACACCGGACGGGGCTAAGATAACCACCTTCAGCTTCGCGCTGGAGGTTGAGGCGTCCGTCCTTACAGACGCGCAGATCGTTTCCTCGGACTACTATAACGTGCTGACCTCGGATATATCCTCCGCGCTGGCGGCTGCCGTTGCTGCGGACGCTTCGGCCGAAGAAGCAGCTGCGCAGGCGGCCGAGGCAGCAGCGTCCGAGGTAGCTGCAGCTCAAAGCAAAGCCGCAGCTGTGGCCAGTGCTGCGGCTGCGGACGCCAGTAAGTCCGCAGCCGCAAACAGCGCCGCCGCTGCGGCCACATCCGAGGCGAATGCGGCCTCCAGTAAGTCCGCTGCCGCTTCCAGCGCGTCTGCTGCTGCGACGTCCCAAACCAATGCCGCAGATAGCCAGGCCGCCGCTGCTGCCAGTGCATCCGCTGCCGCTGCATCTGAGACGGCCGCATCTGCCAGCGCTTCCGCCGCTGCGCAGTCCGCACAGGCCGCGCAACAGGCGGCAGACTCCATTGACTCGGATAATCTTTTAGAGAAAAACGGCGATGGTGCGGCGGTAACTGTCCCCTTTACCGCTCCGGTGGCACTCCCTGCATTGCCCTCCTCTCCGGCAACGCTGGAGGCTCTGATGACCATGCTGGCAAGCATGAGGAACAGGCTCGCTGCGTTGGAAGAAAGCATGCCGGGCATCGGTGAGTGGTGGTACTCTCCCAATGTTATTACTTATACCGGAGGGGTCAACAGCAAAGCCTTCGCCCGCGTCAATTTCAATGACGATCTCAGTAAAACCGTATATACAGTGCTCTATGCTAAAATCGGTGATTCCCTCAGTTCTGGCGCGGCAGACGGCTTTTTCAACTGCAAAAAATTGGCTGAACGCTTCCCGTTAGCTTATGGTGCTAATTTTGCACTGCGCGATTTGGGAGGTATACGAAAACAAAAAATCACTGAAAAAAATCTACCAGGATTCAGCGCAGTGCTCGCAAACACGAATGAATTATTTGTCGGAGACGCCGATTGGTTTGGAAGC